>NZ_KV814894.1:73311-83809 GCF_001814135.1 Neisseria sp. HMSC067H09
TCTGGATTCCCGCCTGCGCGGGAATGACGGTGTGGGGCGTCCTTATTTGAATCTACTGTAAAACTGTCTTTTTTTCAGTAAGGATTCCCCGTTTTTTCAGACGACCTTTCATATCAAACACACCCATTCAAAGGAATACCTATGAAACTCCTTTCTACCCTCTTAGTTCTCCTCGTCGCCGCCGAACATTTCTACATCGCTTGGCTTGAAATGACGCAGATTCCCAGCGAAAAAGCGGCGGAAATGTTCAAGCTGCCTTATGAATTTATGGAGCAAAAGCGCGTGCAGACCCTGTTCAGCAACCAAGGGCTGTATAACGGCTTTCTTGGCATCGGGCTGGTGTGGTCGCGGTTTGCCGCGCCGGACAACGCCGTTTACGGCGCGACGATTCTGTTTCTCGGCTTCGTTTTGATTGCCGCCGCATGGGGCGCGTTCTCTTCCGGCAACAAAGGCATACTCGTCAAACAAGGCCTGCCCGCGATGCTGGCGGCGGCAGCGGTGTTGGCGGTATGAAAAAAATCAGCGTCGCCCCCGAAAATCCGCAATACCGCATCGTTGAAATTTTCGAGAGCATGCAAGGCGAGGGCTGGAACACGGGCATGCCTGCCGTGTTCGTCCGCTTGGGCAAATGCAATCTGGCGTGCGGCTGGTGTGATACCGATTATTTGAAATTCGGCATGATGAGCCTGTCCGACATCTTAGGTCGTCTGAAAACCTACACCGCGCGCAATATCATCATCACCGGCGGCGAGCCGACCATACAGCCGCATCTCGATATGCTGCTGGATGCGCTCAAGGCGGAAGGTTATTTCCTCTACATCGAAACCAACGGACTCAAGCCCGCGCCGCCGCAAATCGACTACGTCGCCACCAGTCCCAAAGCCTGCTACGCCGCCAAATACGAAAAAAGCTGCATCGAAACAGCCGACGAAGTGCGCATCGTTGCCGACGGCGATGTCGTTGCGTTCTGCCAAAACATGGAACGCAAAATCCGTGCGCGCCATTACTACCTTTCGCCCTGCGAACAAAACGGCGTGATGAACATTTACGACACCATCCGCCAAATCGGTCTCTTAAACAGCCGCCCCGACGCGCCCGTGCATTGGCAGTTGAGCGTGCAGACACACAAATGGGCGGGGATAGAGTAGGGGAATGGTGAAGAATCAAATGCCAACCTAATACGCAAATATCATTCTTCTAAATCCTTATATTATTGAAAAGGTCGTCTGAAAATTTTCAGACGACCTTTTTTACAACTTTTGGATTTGTTTGATTGAGAATGAAAGATGGTCATGCAGATGAAAATGATGTGTCGGGGACTATGTAAATTATTTGATTCATGCCCGTCAGTTCCCTATACTCCGACCGTTTTATTTCATCCTATTACAGAAATTTGATAAAAATTCTTATTTAATACACAAAAAAGCCGTTTACTGCCGAATGGTGCAAGGAGGTTTGGAACTCCGCTGCCGTTCGGACGGCTAAATAATTAGGAGACACCATGCCATTATCTAAATTTCGTCCGGCACGTTTGCCGGTTGCTGTTGCTGCGGCACTTTTGTCTGCTTACTCCTTAGGTGCAGGGGATGGGGTTGAGCAGGTTGATTTGCCTACTGTCCAAGTACGGGGCGTCGGCAAACAGACGACCTCCAACTACACCATTCCGGCTTCCTCCGCTGCGACAGGCATCCGCCTGACCCAGCGCGAAACGCCGCAGTCTTTGTCTGTTGTTACCGAAAAACAAATGGACGACCAAGGTTTGGATACCTTGCAGGACGTGTTGAAACAAACACCGGGCGTGTTCCACAGCAAAATGGGCAACAACGTCTCCGGCCACAGCGAGTTTATTTCGCGCAGTCAGGCGATTGACAGCATTTCCGTGGACGGTGCGCCCAAATTCCTTTACGACGGTAAAGCCATCCGCCGCGGCACCAACAATCTGGACAGCGCATTGTACGAACAAGTCGTCGTCGTGCGCGGCGCAAGCGGTTTGTCCAACGGCGGTATGGGCGAACCGGGCGGTACGGTTGCTTTGGAGCGCAAAAAACCGACTGCCAAACCCGCGGTCAGCGTAGAAGCCGGTGTCGGTTCGTGGAAACACTACCGTTTCGTCCTTGATGCCAATCATCCTCTGAATGCCGACAATACCTTGCGCGGCCGCGCTATTTTGGTCAGCGACCACGGCGGCGATTACCTGCCGAACACATCGCGCCACAATCACACTTTCTACGGCATCCTGTCTTACGATCTCACGCCACAAACCCACTGGCGCCTCGGTACGGAAATAAACCGTTTCCGCAATACCGGCAGCTCTCCTTTCAGCTATCTGACCGTAGCGGGAGACCCTGACAACAATCAACCTTTCGAACCGTTTGCAGCCTCACCGCGCAGCAATTCCTCAGCAAAATGGGCTTACGGTAAAGAAAACAGTGCGGAAATCTTCACCTCTGTCAATCATGAGTTTGAAAACGGTTGGACTCTGAACGGCAACTACAGCCATACTTATGGAAAAAGTGACGCGGTTGCCGGCATGGCTGGTCCTTTTGTCATTAATCCCGACTATTCCGCTCAATTCGTTGCCGAGCGCGATCAAGCCAAGTACACCGACCAAGATTTTTCTCTGAATTTGGACGGCGATTACCCGCTTTGGGGACGCAAACATGAATTCAATGCCGGCATCAGCTATCAGTACAATAAGGAAACTCCTTCATATTACAAGAGAAATAAAGATGGGGTTGTCCCTGATTTGCGCCTTTTTGACGGAAATTTCACAAAACCGGCCATACCCTATCTTCGCGACGGCTTTGCCCATATGAAAAACCTCTCTGTTTATGGTTCGACCCGTTTCAAACTGACCGACAGGCTGGCATTGATAGGCGGCGGACGGTTTGTCGATTGGCAATACCGCTACAGTTCCGATCGCAACAATTTTGCCGACAGCAGGCATAAAAACAAGGTATTTATCCCCTATTTGGGCGCAAGTTATGATTTAAACGACAATCTGACAGCCTACACCTCCTATACCACCATATTCCGCCCGCAAGTGCGCAATTTGGATCGAAACGGCAAACCGCTCGAACCGCAACGCGGCAAAACATATGAACTCGGCTTAAAAGCCTCATGGTTTGAAGGCCGTTTGAACGCTTCTGCGGCGGCGTTTATCAATAAACGCGACCATTTGGGGAAAGAAATTCGCGATGATGAACATCAACGTATTTACTATGAATCTGTTAACAACACAACGACCAAAGGCGTGGAATTGTCCGTCGGCGGACGCCTAAGCGACAAATGGCTGATCAATGCTTCTTATGCGTACTCCAAACTCAAAAACGATGCGGGCAATTTGGTCAACCCTTCTTATCCTACCCACCTTTTCAAACTCTTTACGGCGTATGACGTTACCGACCGCCTAAACTTGGGTGCAAACGTCAACTGGCAAAGCGGCACAAACGCCTATGATGAATATCAGCCCTTCACCGTTGCCGGTAAAGAAGCCTTAACCCAACGCCCATACGCTACGCTGGACTTGACCGCGCATTACAAAATCGGCAAATCCACCCGCATCGGCTTGGACTTTGAAAACGTGTTCAACAAACGCTACCGCCCCATGCCCGACATCCACGTTTACGGCACACCGCGCAGCCTGACCGCTACGTTGAAACACACGTTCTAAAGCAGGCAGAAGAAAAGGTCGTCTGAAAAACCCGATTTGAGGTTTTCAGACGACCTTTGTGTTTCTATAGCAAGCATATTTAACTTTAAATACGGTATGTCATCAAATTCCGTCATTCCCACCCCCGCCGTAGCCTGTCCTCGCCTAGGCGGGGGCGGGAATGACGATAACCGATAAGTTGCGTATCGAAAAAAGTTATTTAGCTATATCAATATGTCAGTCGTTTACAGGTTGGGATTGACGATGATTTTAACGGCAGATTCGTTGTTGTGAATCAGACGCTCGAAGCCTTCGGAAATCAGCTCGTCCAGCTTGATGCGCTGGGTGATGAAAGGTTCAAGGTTGATTTTGCCTTCTTCCACCAGTTTGATGGTTTCGGCGTGGTCGTTGCAGTAGGCGATGGTGCCGCGCACGTCCAGCTCTTTCATCACGATGCTGTGGACGTTGATGGTGGCGGGGTGGCTCCAAATGGATACGATAACGACTTTCGCAGTCGGGCGGCAGGCTTCGACCATGGTGTCCAGCACTTTGTTGACGCTGGTGCATTCGAATGCGACGTCCACGCCTTCGCCGTTGGTCAGTTTTTTCACTTCTTCGACGACATCGACTTCAGACGGGTCGAGGATGTAGTCGGCAACGCCGGATTCGCGGGCTTTATCTTTGCGCGCTTTGCTCAATTCGGTGATGATGACTTTGATGCCTTTGGCTTTCAAAACGGCGGCAAGCAGCAAACCGATCGGACCTGCGCCACCGACCAATGCGACGTCGCCTGCTTTCGCGCCGCTGCGGACATAAGCGTGATGACCGACGGACAGAGGCTCAATCAAAGCGGCTTGGTCTAACGGGATTTTGTCGGAAATCGGATGCACCCAGCGGCGTTTGACGGCGATTTTTTCGGCAAGGCCGCCACCGCAGCCGCCCAAGCCGATGAAGTTCATGTCTTTGGAGAGGTGGTAGTTGCTGCCTTCGCCGGTCGGTACGTCATCGCGGATGATGTAGGGTTCGACCACTACGTGTTGTCCGACTTTGAGGTCGTCCACGCCTTCGCCGACGGCATAAACCACGCCGGAGAACTCGTGTCCCATCGTTACGGGTGCGGACTCGCCGGAAATCGGGTGCGGATGGCCGCAGGGCGGAATGAAAATCGGACCTTCCATAAATTCGTGCAGGTCGGTACCGCAGATGCCGCACCAGGCGACGTTGATGCCGACGGTGCCGGGGGCGACGGTCGGTTCGGGGATGTCTTCGATGCGGATGTCGCCTTTATCGTAAAAACGTGCTGCTTTCATTGTAACGCTCCTTGTTTTGAGGTTGGAAAGAAAGGTCGTCTGAAAGGTAGGACGGCTTTTCAGGGAAGGGTAGGTGTGCGCTTGAATGACGACAGTTTTTATTATCGGCAGGGTTTGTGTCGTTTGATTGCTGTTATTTTAATACTTTTTGCTTTGGCCGGCAGGCCGTATTTTGAATAAACAAAAAGAGGTCGTCTGAAAACCTTGTTTCTAGGTTTTCAGACGACCTTTCGTTTAGCCTGACTGGAAATGCGGATTACAGGCTGTAATACATTTCAAATTCCAACGGATGCGGCGCCATGCGGATTCGGCGTACGTCTTCTTCTTTGAAGGTGATGTAGCTGTCGATCCAGTCTTTGCTGAACACGCCGCCGCGCAGCAGGAATTCGTGGTCGGCTTTGAGGGCGGCGAGGGCTTCTTCCAAAGAGGCGCAGACGGTTGGGACGAGTGCGTCTTCTTCCGGCGGCAGGTCGTAGAGGTTTTTATCGGCTGGGTCGCCCGGGTGGATTTTGTTTTGAATGCCGTCCAAACCCGCCATCAGCAGGGCGGCGAACGCCAAGTATGGGTTGGCGGTCGGGTCGGGGAAACGCGCTTCGATGCGGCGTGCCTTGCTGCTGTTCACGGACGGGATGCGGATGGACGCGGAACGGTTTTTGGCAGAGTAGGCGAGTTTGGTCGGCGCTTCGAAGTGCGGCACGAGGCGTTTGTAGGAGTTGGTGGACGGATTGGTAATCGCGTTCAGGGCTTTGGCGTGTTTGATGATGCCGCCGATGTAGTAGAGCGCGGTGTCGCTCAAACCGGCATAGCCGTCGCCTGCGAACAGGTTTTGACCGTCTTTCCAGATGGATTGGTGGACGTGCATGCCGCTGCCGTTGTCGCCCATGATGGGTTTCGGCATGAAGGTGGCGGTTTTGCCGAAGTTGTGGGCGACGTTTTGGATGACGTATTTCATGTCTTGGGTTTGGTCGGCGCGTTTGACCAAGGTGGCGAAGCGCGTGCCGATTTCCATTTGGCTGCCGGTGCCGACTTCGGCGTGGTGGACTTCGACTTCGATGCCGAGTTCTTCCAAAATGTTCACCATGGCGGAGCGCAGGTCTTGTCCGGCGTCAATCGGGGCGACGGGGGCGTAGCCGCCTTTGACGGTAGGGCGGTGGCCAGTGTTTTGACCGTCCATGTGCAGCCCGCTTGCCCATGCGCCGCTTTCGGACGTGATTTCGTAACGGGTTTTGTGCATATCGGTTTCAAACTCTACGCCGTCGAAGACGAAGAATTCGGGTTCGGGGCCGAAGTAGGCGGTGTCGCCGATGCCGGAGGATTTGAGGTAGGCTTCGGCGCGGCGGGCGATGGAGCGCGGGTCGCGGTCGTAACCTTGACCGTCGGCGGGGTCGATGACGTCGCAGGTGAGGACGACAGTGGTGTCGTCGTAGAAGGGGTCGATGAAGGCAGTTGCAGGGTCGGGGCGCAACTGCATGTCGGATGCCTGAATGCCTTTCCAGCCGCCGATGGACGAGCCGTCAAACGCCTGACCGTTTTCAAACCACTCTTCAGGGTCGTCGAGGACGATGCGGGCGGGGACGGTGAAGTGGTGCTGCTTGCCTTTGGTATCGGTGAAGCGCAAATCTACGAAGCGGGCTTCGCTTTCTTCAATCAGTTTTACTGCGTCTTTGATAGACATTTTCGGCTCCTAAATGGGAAGTAACGGATACGCAATCTCGCGGAAAATCTGCTGCATTTTATCACGCCGAAGGTCGTCTGAAACCGCAAATCCGTTAAATTTCTGACTTGCGGAATATAGTTTCAGACGACCTGATTGTCAACAATCCGATGCGTATTTGGATTTATTGGAAAACAGCGGTATGAGGCGGCAAAGGCGGTTATAATGGGCGGTCTTTGCATTTGTCCTGCCGGATAGGATTTTTATGAACACTGTTCCCCGTTATGCCGTTTTCGGCAACCCCGTCGCGCACAGCAAATCGCCGCAGATTCATCAACAATTTGCCTTGCAGGAAGGCGTCGAAATCGAATATGAGCGTATTTGCGCCGACATCGGCGGTTTCGCGCAGGCGGTTGAAGCGTTTTTTGCCGACGGCGGACGCGGGGCGAATGTTACCGTACCGTTCAAGCAGGAAGCGTTTGCCTTGTCGGACGAACATTCCGAACGCGCGTTGGCGGCGGGTGCGGTCAATACGCTGATTTTGCTGGAAAACGGTAAAATACGCGGCGACAATACCGACGGAATCGGACTGACGGACGATATTTCAAAGAGGCTGGGCGTGGAACTGTCGGGTAAAACCGTCTTGCTGCTCGGCGCGGGCGGCGCGGTGCGCGGCGTGATTCCCGTATTGAAGGAGTACCGTCCCGCGCGCATCGTCATCGCCAACCGAACCCACGCCAAAGCGGCGGAAATGGCGGCGCATTTCGATATTGATGCCGTACCTTTGGAAGAACTGGAAGGCGGCTTCGACATCATCATCAACGGTACATCCGGCGGCTTAAGCGGACAGCTTCCCGCCGTATCGCCGAAAATCTTTGAACATTGCACCTTGGCTTACGATATGGTTTACGGCGAAGCGGCAGAGCCGTTTTTAGCGTTCGCCCGCCAATCAGGCGCAAAACAAACCGCCGACGGATTGGGCATGCTGGTCGGGCAGGCGGCAGCTTCCTACCGGCTTTGGCGCGGCTTTGCGCCCGATGTCCTGCCCGTCGTCCAATATATGAGAGAGTTATAAAATGTTCCGCATTATCAAATGGCTGATTGCCCTGCCTTTGGGCGCATTTATCTTTTTCAACGCTTATGTGTACGGCAACATCATCACTTACCGCGCCGTCGCGCCGAACAAAACCGCCTTCATGGCGATGCGGATGCGGCAGTTTCAAAGCGAAGGCAAAGATGTCGCGCTCGATTACCGCTGGGTGCCTTACGACCGCATTTCGGTCAACCTGAAAAAAGCCCTGATTGCCTCCGAAGACGCCAAATTTGCCGAACACGGCGGCTTCGACTGGGGCGGCATCCAATACGCCATCAAGCGCAACAAACAAAGCGGCGAAGTCAAAGCAGGCGGCTCGACCATCAGCCAACAGCTTGCCAAAAACCTGTTTCTGAACGAAAGCCGCAGCTATATCCGCAAAGGCGAAGAAGCCGCGATTACCGCGATGATGGAAGCCGTTACCGACAAAGACCGCATTTTCGAGCTGTATCTGAACGCCATCGAATGGCACTACGGCGTATTCGGCGCAGAAGCCGCGTCCCAGTATTTCTATAAAAGACCCGCCGCCAACCTGACCAAACAGCAGGCCGCCAAACTCGCCGCCCGCGTCCCCGCGCCGCTGTTTTACGCCGACAACCCCAAAAGCAAACGCCTGCGCAACAAAACCAACATCATCCTGCGCCGCATGGGTTCGGCGGAGCTGCCTGAAAGCGATATGGATTGAGGTCGTCTGAAAATCAGGTGAAGGGGTTTTCAGACGACCTGTCGGGTGGTTTGAATCAGGAGCGATGGTAGGTTGACTTATATACAAAACAAAGGAATGGAAATGAAACCAATAAAACCCTTATTCTTGTCTTTATTGCTTCTGACTGCCTGCGGAACGAATACGCCGCCTGCCGCGAAATCCGAAGTTTCCCTGCAAAAGCAGGAAGAGCAGCTTTTCGGGGCATGGGACTGCGAATTGAAAGCGCAACGCGATATCCATTCGTTTGCGCCGAAATTTATTGAGTTTCAGCAAAAGGACAAACTGCCGGCGCATTTATGGGCAGGCTATATCGAGATTGAGTGGAAAGAAGAAAACCTGAACGACGCAGTTCCCTTACGTTATCGGGAATGGTATAACGGCTTCTGGCGCATTAAAGACGACAGGCATATCGTCATGACTTTTGAAAGCGCAGGCTCGGAACGTTTGTTTGACGTCAAAGACTTAAAAACCACCAAAGGCCGCGAAGCAGACCGTTCTTATATGAAATTCAGTGAACAAATGGCTGCGAAGAAAAGTTTTAAATCCACCGATTACCAAATTCTCGATATCAACCAAACTTCCATGAGCATCACCGACGGCGAATCTTTAATTGCCTGCCGCAAGATAGAGAAGGTTGAAAGCGAATAAGCAGGTATCCGATTTTGAGGTCGTCTGAAAACCATGTGACGGGTTTTCAGACGACCTTTGCGCAACTGTAACCTTGTTTGCCGCATCACATATGTCACTTATCCGCCCAGTTTTTAATACTTTTTCCGTCATTCCCGCCCCCGCCTGCGCGAGGACAGGCTACGGCGGGAATCCATTTTTGAAACTCAGAAACCTTTTTCAAATCAAGGTTTCTCAAGTTTTACAATGGATTCCCGCCGTAGCCTGTCCTCGCGCAGGCGGGGGCGGGAATGACGACAAGCGGTAAGTTGCGTGTCGAAAATAAAGTAATTTAGCTAAAGTCCATAAGGGCGTTGGCAACGCTTATCATTGCAATTTTAATCCGCTCCAAAAAACGCCCGTTTCGTCATCTTTACCCCGCCTGCGCGGGAATGACGAAACGGGCGTTTTTGAATGGATTTTTTTCTGCGCCGCTGTCTTCGGCGAATTTACGCCACGAAATCCAAACCTATGTCCAACGAGCGGCTGCTGTGGGTCAGATAGCCGAGGGCGATGCCGTCCACGCCGGTTTGCGCCACGCGCTTCAGGCGGTCGAAGCCGATGCCGCCCGATGCTTCGCAATAGACGGTGTGGGGGTAGGCGGTTTGCGTGTGGCAGCGGTTTGCCGCTTCTTTCAGGGTTTCGTCGTTCATGTTGTCCAGCAAAATCCGTTCCACGCCAGCCGCGATGGCTTCGTCCAGTTGTGCCAGCGTGTCCACTTCGATTTCCACGCAGGTCAATGGTCCGACCGCCTGTTTTGCCTGCAGCACGGCTTGGGCGATGCTGCCGCAATAGGCGAGGTGGTTGTCTTTGATGAGTACGGCGTCGTCCAAACCCATGCGGTGGTTCACGCCGCCGCCTGCCCTGACGGCGTATTTTTGCAGGACGCGCAGCAGGGGGATGGTTTTGCGGCTGCACACGATGTTTGTACCGTATTCGGCGACTTCGGCAACGGCACGCGCGGTAGCGGTGGCGATGCCGCTTAAGTGCGTGAGGTAGTTGAGCGCGGTGCGTTCGGCGGCGAGCAGGGCGCGGGCGTTGCCTTCGACAGCGGCCAGCGTCTGACCTGCGCGGACGGCTTGCCCGTCTTGGATTTCGGCTTGGAAGCGGACGGACGGATCCATCGTCTGAAAGGCGAGGCGTGCCAAGTCCATGCCGGCGATGACGCCGTCTTCGCGGCTGACGAGGAAGAGTTTGGCGGTTTTGTCGGGCGCGATGACGGCGGCGGACGTAATGTCGCCGCGCCTGCCCAAATCTTCGCTCAGGGCTTGTTCGACCATGGGGCGCAACAGGGTGTCGGGCAGGGGGAAGAGGGTGTTTTCAGACGACATGGGGTTTCCTTTGTTGAAAAAGATTGATGTTGCACCGATGGGGCAAAACTTCATTTTATAGTGGATTAACTTTAAACCAGTACGGC
>NZ_KV814894.1:83909-116487 GCF_001814135.1 Neisseria sp. HMSC067H09
GTCGCCTTGTCCTGATTTTTGTTAATCCACTATAGGTCATCTGAAAACGGGCTAACGGCTGCCCAGCGGCAGTCCGATGTCCGAAATCAGCCTGTCGGGCAGGACGTCGTCGCGGAAGCGGTAAAGCTGCGCGGGGCGGCCTTTGCTGCCCGATACGCCGGTATCCGACGGCTCGATGAGGTTTTGCTGCTGAATCTGGCGGCGGAAGTTTTGCTTGTGCAGCAATCTGCCACTGATGGCTTCGACGCTGTTTTGCAGTTGCAGCAGCGTGAATTCGGGCGGCATCAGTTCGAAAATCACGGGGCGGTATTTGATTTTGGCACGCAGGCGGGACAGGGCGGTTGCCAGCACGCGGCGGTGGTCGTGGCGCATGGGCTGCCCCGTGAGCGCGAAGTCGAAGTTTGTCTGCGGCTCGGCGGCTTCCGCTATCAGACCGCTTTCAAACAGCATTTCATAGCGTTGCAAAACGTATTCTTCCGACCAGTTTTCCGGTTCGACCCCCCAGCACAAATGAATGCGCTTGAGCCGCTTTTGGCGGACTTCCTCCGTGTCCGCCGAGTTTGCCCAAATGCGCAGGCGGCTGACGATGGTGTCGCGCTGTCCGCCGTCGGTGCGCAAGTCTTCCCATGGGAAATAGCCGTAGCAGTCCTGCCATTTCGCGTCGGGATGCAGGATGCTGTCGGCTGCCTCGCGCACCAGCCCCAAATAGCTGACGTACAAGACGGGCATACCGTGTTCGTTGCGGCGGTGGGTATCGACAAAGGTGTAAAGCTGTTCCACATAGCCCATAGGCTGCGAAGTCTGCTTGGCGACCCACAGCTTCACGCCTGCCTGCAAGGAATTGCGCAGGGGGGAGAGCGGGCCGTTGGGCAGGAGCGTGCCTTGGGCGACGGTCAATACCCGCAGGCCGCCGTCGGTAACGGCAATCAATACGGGAACCAGTTCGACGATGCTTTGCGGCGGGGCTTCGGCTTCGGGGTAGGCGTCCATGCTCGGCTTTCTGCGGGTGGGAAAGGCTTTATTGTAAACCAAAGCGGTTTGTCGGAACGAAGCGGGTCGGTTTTGCGGTATCTCAAACCTGTTTTCAGACGACCTTGCATATTATACTCAAGTTGAGCATAATATAAAAACAGTTTGAAAAACAGACGGCAAACCTTCATGCCGCCTCAAAAACCAGCTACAAGGAAACATCATGCAAACCGCCGCCCGCCGCTCGTTCGATTACGATATGCCCCTCATCCAGACGCCGACTTCCGCCTGCCAAATCCGTCAGGCGTGGGCGAAGGTTGCCGACACGCCCGACCGCGAGACGGCAGGTCGTCTGAAAGACGAAATCAAGGCTTTGCTGAAGGAGAAAAACGCGGTCTTGGTGGCGCATTATTACGTCGATCCGCTGATTCAGGATTTGGCTTTGGAAACGGGCGGATGCGTGGGCGATTCGCTGGAGATGGCGCGCTTCGGCGCGGAACACGAAGCTGATACATTGGTGGTGGCGGGTGTGCGCTTCATGGGCGAGAGCGCGAAAATCCTCTGCCCTGAAAAAACAGTGCTGATGCCTGATTTGGAAGCAGAATGTTCTTTGGATTTGGGTTGTCCCGAAGAAGCGTTTTCAGCGTTTTGCGACCAACACCCCGACCGCACGGTGGTGGTGTACGCCAACACTTCCGCAGCCGTGAAAGCGCGTGCCGACTGGGTGGTCACATCTTCGGTGGCATTGGAAATCGTGTCGTATCTGAAATCGCGCGGCGAGAAACTGATTTGGGGGCCTGACCGCCACCTCGGTGACTACATCCGCCGCGAAACGGGCGCGGATATGCTGTTGTGGCAGGGTTCGTGCATCGTCCACAACGAATTCAAAGGGCAGGAACTGGCGGCGTTGAAGGCGGAGCATCCCGACGCGGTGGTGCTGGTTCATCCCGAATCGCCGCAAAGCGTCATCGAACTGGGCGACGTGGTCGGTTCGACCAGCAAACTGCTCAAAGCCGCCGTATCGCGCCCCGAAAAAAAATTCATCGTGGCGACCGACTTGGGCATCCTGCACGAAATGCAAAAGCAGGCGCCCGACAAAGAATTTATCGCTGCACCGACGGCGGGCAACGGCGGAAGCTGCAAAAGCTGCGCGTTCTGCCCGTGGATGGCAATGAATTCGCTGGGCGGCATCAAATACGCCCTGACAAGCGGGCACAACGAAATCCTGTTGGACAGAAAGCTGGGCGAAGCCGCCAAACTGCCTTTGCAGCGTATGCTCGACTTCGCGGCAGGGCTGAAGAAAAAAGATGTGTTCAACGGCATGGGTCCCGCCTGATTTGCCATCCATATTGCCGTTTCAGACGACCCCTCAAACAAGGACAACACCATGCAAACCGATTGCGACGTATTGATTGCCGGAAACGGGCTGGCGGCACTAACGCTCGCCCTGTCGCTGCCTGAATCGTTCCGCATCGTCATTTTGTGCAAAAACCGGCTGGACGACACCGCCAGCCGTCATGCGCAAGGCGGGATTGCGGCGGCGTGGTCGGGAGAGGACGACATCGAAAAACACGTTGCCGATACCTTGGAAGCGGGCGCGGGTTTGTGCGACGAAGCCGCCGTCCGCACCATCCTGTCGCAGGGCAAACCGGCAATCGAATGGCTGCTGGTGCAGGGTGTGGCGTTCGATCGGAATCCTGACGACCTGCACCTGACGCGCGAAGGCGGGCATACCTGCCGCCGAATCGCCCACGTCGCCGACTACACGGGCGAAGCCGTCATGCAGAGCCTGATTGCCCAAATACGCCGCCGCCCGAACATCCGCGTTTGCGAGCGGCAGATGGCGTTGGACGTTCAAACCGAATCAGGCGCGGCATGCGGACTGACCGTCCTCGACTGCCGAACGCAAGAAACCTACCGCATCCGTGCCCGCCACACCGTACTCGCAGGCGGCGGCTTGGGACAGATTTACGCCGCCACCACCACGCCGCCCGAATGCACGGGCGACGCCATCGCCATGGCGATACGCGCAGGCTGCGCAGTCGAAAACCTCGAATTTATCCAATTCCACCCCACAGGCTTGGCAAGGTCGTCTGAAAACGGCCGTACCTTCCTGATTTCCGAAGCCGTGCGCGGCGAAGGCGGCATCCTGACCAACCAAGCGGGCGAACGGTTTATGCCGCATTACGACCGCCGCGCCGAACTCGCACCGCGCGACATCGTTGCCCGCGCCATCGCCGCCGAAATCGCCAAACAAACGCAAGACTTCGTCTCGCTCGACATCAGCCATCAACCCGCAGCGTTCGTCCGCCGGCATTTCCCGTCCATCCACCGGCACTGCCTGTCCCAATGCGGTTTGGACATCACGCGCCAAGCCATCCCCGTCCGCCCCGTGCAGCACTATACCTGCGGCGGCATCCAAACCGACCCCTATGGCAGAACCTCCCTGCCGCAGCTCTACGCCTTAGGCGAAACCGCCTGCACAGGATTGCACGGAGCCAACCGCCTCGCCAGTAACTCCCTGCTCGAATGCGTCGTGACCGCCAGGCTTGCCGCCCAAATCATCGCGGACGGACAAGCATTCCAAACCGCGCCGTCCCAAAGGTTGTCTGAAAGCCCCTCTGTTGAAGCAGGTATCTTTTCAGACGACCTCCAAAACACATTCAGCCGCCCCGTCCTGCAAGCCTTCAACCAACGCCATCTGGGCATCCTCCGCAACGATACCGGCCTGCGCCGCGCCATCGCCCAACTGCGGCTTTGGAAGCAAAACCACGCCGAGCCGCACACCGCATCCGAATACGAAAACCGCAACCTGCTCGAATGCAGCCTCGCCGTCGCCCAAGCCGCATACGCAAGGCGGCAAAACATCGGCGCGCATTTCAATACCGATTTGGCAGGGAGTGTCGAGTGGAAAAAGCAGGCGGCAGGCTGAAGGGTAGGGCTGCGCGGGGGGATATTCCTGTGAAAAATGAAGAAAGGTCGTCTGAAACCATTATTTCAGACGACCTTCTTCCAAATCCAAACAAATCAATCCATCCCATCTATTTCCCCTCTAAATATCATCCGTGCAAGCAACAATCGGTGCAATCGGTTAAAATGGGTCGTCTGAAATTTGTTTGACCGAATTGAGAAAACCATGTCCCAACAATACGTCTATTCCATGCTGCGCGTGAGCAAGGTTGTGCCGCCGCAGAAAACCATCATTAAAGATATTTCCCTTTCCTTCTTCCCCGGTGCGAAAATCGGCCTGCTCGGTTTGAACGGCGCGGGTAAGTCCACCGTGCTGCGGATTATGGCGGGTGTAGATAAGGAATTTGAGGGCGAAGCCGTGCCGATGGGCGGCATTAAAATCGGCTATCTGCCGCAAGAGCCGGAGCTTGATCCTGAAAAAACCGTGCGCGAGGAAGTGGAAAGCGGTTTGGGCGAAGTGGCGGCGGCACAAAAACGCTTGGAAGAAGTGTATGCCGAGTACGCCAATCCTGATGCGGATTTTGACGCGCTGGCGGAAGAACAGGGCCGCTTGGAAGCGATTATCGCGGCAGGTTCGTCCACGGGCGGCGGTGCGGAACACGAATTGGAAATCGCCGCCGATGCGCTGCGCCTGCCGGAATGGGATGCCAAAATCGGCAATCTGTCCGGCGGTGAAAAACGCCGTGTCGCTTTGTGCAAACTCTTGTTGAGCAAACCCGATATGCTGCTGCTGGACGAGCCGACCAACCACTTGGATGCGGAATCGGTGGAATGGCTGGAGCAATTCTTGGTACGCTTCCCCGGCACAGTCGTTGCGGTAACGCATGACCGCTACTTCTTGGACAACGCCGCCGAATGGATTTTGGAACTCGACCGCGGACACGGTATTCCATGGAAAGGCAATTACTCGTCTTGGCTGGAGCAGAAAGAAAAACGCTTGGAAAACGAGGCGAAATCCGAAGCCGCGCGCGTGAAGGCGATGAAGCAGGAATTGGAATGGGTGCGCCAAAATGCCAAAGGCCGCCAAGCCAAGTCCAAAGCGCGTTTGGCGCGTTTTGAGGAAATGAGCAACTACGAATACCAAAAACGCAATGAAACGCAGGAAATCTTCATTCCCGTTGCCGAGCGTTTGGGTAATGAAGTGATTGAATTTGTGAACGTTTCCAAATCGTTTGGCGACAAAGTGCTGATTGACGATTTGAGCTTCAAAGTGCCTGCGGGCGCGATTGTCGGCATCATCGGCCCGAACGGCGCGGGTAAATCGACGCTGTTCAAAATGATTGCGGGCAAAGAGCAGCCCGATTCGGGTGAAGTGAAAATCGGGCAAACCGTGAAAATGAGCCTGATTGACCAAAGCCGCGAAGGTTTGCAAAACGACAAAACCGTGTTCGACAACATCGCCGAAGGCCGCGATATTTTGCAGGTTGGACAGTTTGAAATCCCCGCCCGCCAATATTTGGGACGCTTCAACTTCAAAGGCAGCGACCAAAGCAAAATCGCAGGTCAATTGTCAGGCGGCGAACGCGGGCGTTTGCACTTGGCAAAAACCTTGTTAAGCGGCGGCAATGTGTTGCTGCTGGACGAACCGTCCAACGACCTCGACGTGGAAACCCTGCGCGCGCTGGAAGACGCATTGCTGGAATTTGCCGGCAGCGTGATGGTCATTTCGCACGACCGCTGGTTCCTCGACCGCATCGCTACGCATATTCTGGCTTGCGAAGGCGATTCGAAATGGGTGTTCTTCGACGGCAACTATCAGGAATATGAAGCCGATAAAAAACGCCGACTCGGCGAAGAAGGTGCGAAACCGAAACGGATTAAATATAAGCCGGTAACGCGTTGATAGGAAAATAAGAAAACGTCGTCTGAAAACTTGAAAAAGGGTTTTCAGACGACGTTTTTGTTTGGAGAGCGTTTTACATCTGCACCAAGCCGTTGACTGTGATGCTGATTTCTTCTGAGCCGGGAGAAGGGGCTTGGATAGCGTTGTTTCCGTCGCTTGCCGAACGCTTGAACATGGCAGCTTCGGCATTCATCATTTTGGCACGGGCGAAACCGTTGTCTATGGAACGGTTGCCGATGTGACCTAAATTGAGTTTGACGATTTTGTAGTTGGAGAAGCCGAGCGTTTTCGCCAAGTCTTGCGCGCGGTCTTTGAAGCGCAGGATGGCGGCTTTGCTGACTTGATCGACGGCGGCTTCGCGTTTTTCTTTGGATATGCTGAAGCCGATGCGGTTGAGCGTGGCAGTTTGCAGCGTTTCGTCAATCAGGCGGTTGATGGCGTCAAAGTCTTTGCTTTCGACTTTGAACACGGCTTCTTCTTCCCAACCTGTTTGGATGCGTTTGCCGTTGTTGTTGTATTCATAGCGCGGGCTGGCGCTGCGGTTGAGGATTTCGGTTTGGAGTTTGTTGTTTTGTACGGCTTTGTTGAAGTCGTTGAATTTTTTCTGAAACGCTTTGTTTACCGTAGCGCGGTCTTTGCCTTCGGAAGCAGTGCTGAAGTAGGCGGTCATGGTGTCGCGGGTTATTTCGAGATTGGCAGATTCGGCAAATTCGATCATGTTGTAATGAAGGGTGTCGGTTTCGGCTGCGGCGGGCAGGGCGGTTGCGAGCACGAGGGCGGCAAGGATGGGGCGTAACATGGATTTTCCTTTGGGTATCGGATGTGGAAACGGATGATGTTGGGTAATTTGTGTCGGGTCGTCTGAAAGCGCGGCTTCAATGAAGTTGAAAAAAGGTTCTGACTTTGCTGCAACAGGTTTCAGACGACCTTTGACGGTGTCAGCCGAAAAAGCCCATTTTGACTTGGATGAGTTTTTCGAGTTCGGGCAGGACGCGGCGGCGGGAGACGAAGAAGATGATGTGGTCGCCGTCTTGGACAATGGTGTCGGTGTGGTGCCCCATGATGACTTCACCCGTTTCGGCACGGACGATGGCGGCGATGTAGCAGTCGCCCGGCCATTTGATGCCGCTGATGCGCCTGCCGACGATGGCGGAAGTGTTTTTGTCGCCGTGGACGACGACTTCGATGGCTTCGGCGGTGCCGCGTCTGAGGGGGTGGACGGCAACGATGTCGCCTCGGCGGATATGGGCGAGGATGGAGCCGATGGTGATGAGGTGCGGCGACACGACGATGTCGATTTTGTTGCCTTCGAGCAAATCGACGTAGCTGGAGCGGTTGACGATGGTGACGACGCGCTTGGCACCGAGGTTTTTCGCCAACAGGCTGGACATGATGTTGTTTTCGTCGTCGTTGGTCAGGGCGCAGAATACGTCGATTTCGTCGATGTATTCTTCGTCCAGCAGCGTTTCGTCGGTGGCGCTGCCTTGCAGGACGAGGGTGTTGTCGAGGTTTTCGGCGAGCCACTCGGCGCGGCGGGGGTTGTGTTCGACGATTTTGATGTCGTATTTGGATTCGAGCTGCTTGGCAAGGCGGTAGCCGATGTTGCCGCCGCCGGCAATCATGATGCGGCGGGTGCGCGCTTCTTTGGGGCGCAGTTCGCGCATGATGATGTTGACGCTGCTGATGTCGGCGGCAAAAAGTACCTCGTCGCCTTCGATGATGACGGTTTGCGGCGTGGGGACGATGAGGCGGTTGTTGCGGTATATGGCGCAGATTTGGCAGTCCGCACCTTCGGGGAGGTGTTGGTTGATGTCGGCGATTTCACGGTTGACGAGCAGCCCGCCTTTACGCGCCTGTACGATGACCATGCGGACTTTGTCGCCGGCAAACCTCAATACCTGCAATGCGCTGGTGTAGCTGAGCAGCCCGACGAGCTGTTCGGTAACGAGCTGTTCGGGGCTGATGGTTTCGGTGATGTCGAAGACGGTAAGGCTGCCGTTTTCCGTATCGTCGTTTTCGGGGTAGGGGTATTCCAGATATTCGCTGGAACGCACGCGGGCGATGCGGCTGGGGATATTAAAGAGATCGGCGGCGATTTTGCAGGCGACGATGTTGGTTTCGTCGCTGCGGGTCAGGGCGAGCAGGAGGTCGGAATCTGCCGCGCCCGCCTGTTCGAGGATGAACGGGGATGCGCCGTTGCCGAGTATGGTTTGGACGTCGAGGCGGCTGCCGATGTGTTGCAGGGCTTTTTCGTCGATGTCGATAACGGTAACGTCGTTGCTGGAAACGGAGGCGAGGTTTTGCGCGACGGTCGAGCCGACCTGTCCGCTGCCGAGGATGAGGATTTTCACGGTTTGGGCGGGTGGTTGGGTAAGGATGATGGGATTGTATAACAAAAGGTCGTCTGAAAACCTATTTTCAGACGACCTTTTGTTGATTTCAGGCAGGGTTTACCAGTAGCCCAGCACTTTCCACCAGATGATGCCGATGGTGCCGAAAATCAGGATTTCGACCACGCTCATGATGAAGCCGGCTTTCCACCATTCGGTCATGCTGACATAGTTCGAACCGTAGATGACGGGGGACGAACCTGAAGCGTAGTGGGTCAGCGACATCATGATGCCGGTGGCGGACGCCATAATCAGGGCGAACAGCATCGGCGGTGCGCCCAAGGCGAGGCCTGCGCCGTAGAACGCGCCGAACATGGCGGTAACGTGTGCCGTGCCGCTGGCGAAAACGTAGTGGGCGTAGAGGTAGGCGAGTACCAACAGGGCGCAACCGGCTTCCCAGCCCAGCCCGAGATGGGAAATACCGCCCTGCATGGATTCGGACAGCCATGCAATCAGTCCCAATTTGTTGAGGAAGTTCGCCATCATGACCAAGGCGGCAAACCAGACGATGGTGTCCCACGCGCCTTTTTCTTTCAGCGCATCGTCCCAAGTCAGTACGCCGGTGAGCAGACACAGGGAGAGGCCGAGGAAGGTGGTGGCGGTGGCATCGACTTTCACGCCGAACAGCATTTCGGGAACGCCTGCCCACAAAAGCAGCAGAATCACGAAAATGCCGAGCATGATTTTTTCGTCGCGCTTCATCGCGCCCATTTCTTTCAGTTTTTCTTTGGCAAGGGCGGTCGCGTTAGGCGTTTGTTTGATTTCGGGCGGATACAGGAAATACAGTACCAGCGGCATCAGGAGCATGGCGATCAGGCCGGGTACGACCATGGCGGCGAACCATGTGCCCCAAGAGAGGTGGATTTGCGAATCGGTGGCTTTGGCGACCAATTCGACGACCAGTGGGTTGGGTGCGGTCGCGGTAACGAAGATGCAGCAGGTGATGATGTTGGCGTGGTAGTTGACCAGCGCGAGGTATTTACCGATTTTGCCTTCCGTGCCTTTTTCGGGGTCGGAATCGAAGCTTAGGGCGATGGAGCGCATAATCGGATGCACAATCGCACCGCCGCGCGCGGTGTTGCTCGGTGTGACCGGACCGATGACCAAATCGGCCAAAGCCAGGCTGTAACCTACGCCCAGCGTGCGTTTGCCGAAAAGGGAAATCAGAAGGTAGCCGATACGCATCCCCAAGCCGGTTTTCAACAAACCGCGCGAGATGATGATGGCGATACCGATCATCCAGATTAACGAGTTGTTGAGGCTGCTCAGAGCGTCTTTGGTTGCGTCGGCGGCTTTTTCGTTGGTCACGCCGGTCAGCGCGACCAAGGTAATGCCCAAAATCGCCATTGCGCCGATGGGCATGGCTTTGCCGATGATGCCGGCGATGATGCCGACGAACAGCGCTAAAAGGTGCCATGCGTCGGGCGATACGCCCTGCGGCACGGGTATGACGAACCAGATAATCAGCGTCAGCGCGAGCGCAACCGCAGCAGGAATTGGCTTGAAGCCCATGTTGAGTCTCCTAGTTTGAGGTATCGGGGGAATCGGATTTCAGACGACGTGTGCCTGATTTTGGTAGGAACAGGTCGTCTGAAACATATTTGGCAGCAGTTTTTTTATGTTTTTCTTTTGGTGGTTTGGGTCATGCGTGTTTGTGTTGCCATCTTTTTCAGACGACGTTTTCTTGAGGTTATTGCGGTTTGCCCTCTCCCTAGCCCTCTCCCACGGGGAGAGGGGACGGATTGCAGAAAATCTAATAATGGTCGGTTTCAGCACCATCATTCCCTCTCTGTGGAAGAGGGGCAGATTGTAGAAAATCTAATAATGGTCCGCTTCAGCACCATCATTCCCTCTTCGTGGAAGATGGGCAGATTGCAGAAAATCTGATAATGGTCGGTTTCAGCACCATCATTCCCTCTTCGTGGAAGAGGGGCAGATTATAGAAAATCCGATAATAGTCGGTTTCAGTACCATTATTCCCTCTCCCCGTGGGAGAGGGCTAGGGAGAGGGCAAAGCCTCAGATTTAGCGGTTTCGGTTGTGAAATCCAACAAATACTTAAACCCTAATCATCATGTTGGTTCATGCCCCAATCTACAGGTATTTTTCAGACGACCTCCCATACAGAAAAGGTCGTCTGAAACCCCGTATCGGATTAATCCTGCTCCGCCGGCAGGCCGTACTCTTCGGGGAAGGTGCGCAGCGAGCTTTGCAACACGGTAACCGCGCCGTCAATCAGGCCGCAGCGGCCGCTTCGGGGCAGCAGTTGGCACAGGCTTTGCAGGGCACGGAGGTCGTCTGAAGTGCCGATGCCGGTATCCACACGGTTGAGCAGGCGTGAAAGTTGGAACGTGCCACCTTTACACGGCGGGCATTGTCCGCATGAGTTGGACGCAAAAAATTCCACATACTCAGCCACTTTGCGTACGACGCTGGTTCCTTCGGAAATCACAATCATCGCGCCCGTACCGAGGCTGGATTTGCGTTCGCGCACGGACACGAAGTCCAAAGGCACGTCCAAATCTTTCGCGGTCAGAAGCGTGTTTGACGGGCCGCCGGTGAAGACGGCTTTAAACGTGCGTCCTTCGAGCATACCGCCGCCGTGATCGAAAATCAGCGATTGCAAGGTCGTGCCCATCGGCAGTTCGTACAGGCCCGGATTCAATACGTCGCCGGAAAGCGAGTAGAGTTTCGTGCCTGCGGCATCGCCCAAACCCAGCGATTTGTACCATTCCGCGCCTTTGGCAAGGATTTGCGGGATGTTGGCGAAGGTTTCGGTGTTGTTGATTAAGGTCGGTTCGCCTTCTACGCCGCTTTCGGCGGGGAACGGCGGTTTGCGGCGCGGGAACGGGAAACCGCCTTCCAACCATGAAATCACGGCGGTTTCTTCGCCGCCGATGTAGCGGCCTGAAGTTTCGACCAATTTCAGGTCTAAAGGTTTGCCCAGATAGTTTTCAATGCGGATGAACAAATCGCTTTTTTTCCATTGCTCGATGGCGGGTACGATGGAGGCGATGGATTCGGTCTGGTGCGGGTTGACATACATAATCGCTTTGTTGGCACGGCAGGCGACGGCGGCAATCAGGACGCCTTCGATGACTTGGTGCGGCGTTTTCGCCAGCAATACGCGGTCTTTGAATGTGCCCGGTTCGTCTTCGTTGGCATTGCAGACGACGTATTTGTCGCCGTGTTTGCTTTGGGCTGCGACGGCTGCCTCCCATTTGCGCCAGGTTGGGAAACCTGCGCCGCCCATGCCGCAGAGGTTGGCGTCTTGCAGCTTGGAAACGATGCTTTGAGGATCGGCAAGTGCCGCCAGCAGGCCTTCGCCGCCGCCGACTTTGCGCCACGCGGCCAAATCCGCGCCGACTTGGCGGGACGGGTGCAGTAAGTTTTGATTGGCTTGGTTCATGATTGTTGCTCCTGCAAACCGGCGTGTTCGCGCAAATCGAATTTGCCGTAGTCGGGATATAAAACGGGGGCTTTGATATCGCTGGTCAGTCCGGCGCGGGTCATTTCGCGTTGCAGATCGTGGACGTGTCCGACGCCGCCGCGCACTTTCTTCAACGGCAGGCCGCAACCGGCGGCGGCTTTACCCGCGCGGCGGCCGAAGCTGATGATGTCCAGAAGCGCGTTGCCCATCAGACGGTTGCGGCCGTGGATGCCGCCGGTTACTTCGCCGGCGCAATAGAGGCCTTCGACGCAGGTCGCGCCGTCACCGTTGATTTCGACGCCGCCGTTTTGGTAGTGCAGGGTCGGATGAATCATCACAGGTTCGACGGCGGGGTCGATGCCGCATTTGTGGGCGACGTGGCCTAGTGTTACCAAACGGTTCAATACGTCGGGATCGTTTTCAATCAGGCGCGGCGTATCGAGGAACACGCCGACTTGTCCGTCGCGCACCACGCCGCGGCCTTCGCGGCACTCGCGCAAAATAGCGGCGGCAACGACGTCGCGCGGCTGCAATTCGTCAACGAAACGCTCGCCCAAACCGTTGACCAGTTTGGTGCCTGCGGAGCGCACGGCTTCGGAAATCAGCGCGCCCGCCAAGTGCGGCGGATGGGCGACGCCGGTCGGATGGTATTGGAAGGAATCGATGTCGCGCAGTTTCGCGCCGATGCGGTATGCCATCACCAAACCGTCGGCGGTTGCGCCGTAGTGGTTGGAAGTGGCGAAACCCTGCAAATGCAGCCGTCCGCTGCCACCGGTTGCCAATACCACGGCTTTGGCGTGAACCAATACCAAAGAGCGTTTTTCCAAATCGTACAAAATCGCGCCGACGCAGCGGCCGTGTTCGTCCGACAATAATTCGATGGCGGGGTGGCGGTTGAGCTGGGTAATGTTTTCGTCGAGTTCGACCGCCTCGCGCAGTACGCGCATCATTTCAAGGCCGGTAAAGTCGCGGTAGCTCAGGATGCGCGGCACGGTCGTACCGCCTGCACGTTTGCGGCTCAACATGCCGTTGCTGTCCGCGCCTTTGGCAAGGTCGAAAGTCATGCCCAAACCGATCAGCCAGCGGATGGCGGACGGCGCGTCGGTAACCATTTGCGCCACCAATTCTTTCTTGCCTGCGTTGTGGCCGCCTTTGATGGTGTCGTCAAAGTGCTGCTGCAAGCTGTCTTCCGCGCCGACTGCCGCCTGAATGCCGCCTTCGGCCATCACGGTATTGCTGTCGCCGATACGCAGCTTGTTCGCCATAATCACGCGCGCGCCTGCTTCGGTCGCAGACAACGCTGCCGCCGCGCCCGCACCGCCGCCGCCGATAACCAGCACGTCGGTGTTCAAATGTTCCGCGCCCGACAAATCATAGTCGTCAATCAGGGGATGGCTGATCAGCAGTTTCGCCAAATCAGGATGGCAGTAATCGCCCGTGTTCGGGCCGATGGGCAGTTTAACGCGCGCATTTGCCTGATAGTCGGGGTGAAACTGGCTCAACAATTCATTTTTTTCCGGCAGATCGCCGCGCAGTTCCAATGAGGAAGCGCGCAGGTTGGCAAGGGCGGTTTCGTAGTCTATGCCTTGGATTTCGTTCGCCATCACATTGCCTCCTCTTCAAATTCGACTTTCATTTTGCCGCTGTCGATTTCGCGCAGGCGACGCATCAAATCCACCGGACGCAGCGTGCGCGCTGCTTTCATGCGGCGGGCGAACAAGCCTAAGTGGTTCGGACGTATGTGTTCGGGGCAGGAAAGGGTGCAGAGGTTGCACATCACGCATTGGTCGAAGGTCAGCGCAGCCGCGCCGAAATCGCCCGATACCACTTGCGCCACGCCGTTTTCCACTTCCAAACCTTTGGGGCAGGCGCGGTTGCAGCCGCCGCAATGACGGCAGTGTTGCGCTTCGGGGAAGGCTTTGGCGGTGTCGTCCAGCCAGTTCCAGCCGTCGCCGACCTCGCTCACGTCGTAATACTGGATATGCTCGGGGATAAAGTAGTCCAAGAAGCTGACCTGCATCCCTTCTTCGACTTTGGTTTCACACGCCAACGCAGTCGTTACCTCGCGCTCGCCTTCTTTGCGGATCATGCAGCGGCAGGAACCGCAAACGCCTTGCCCCATGCAGCCGACGTTGGCGGTAATCGCGCTGCCGGAACGGGCATAGGCCTGAATGATTGACGAGTCGGCAGAGGCTTTGACCTCGTGGCCGTCTATGGTCAGGGTTAACAAGTTTTCACTCATGGTAGTGTCCTGTGGAATGGGATAGGGGAAATCGGATGTGTGTATTTTTATTACAAATTTTTAAAATGCAGATATTTTTCAGGAAACGTCTTATAAATCAACGTCTGACTGTCTTTTATTAGTGTATCAGAATTTGGGTTTTTTGATGATGGCGGAGTCGTAAAGGCAGGGTGGGGCGGATTGTGAACAAAAAACAGCGGTTTTCAGACGACCTTTGTGCCATCTTGTTATTTTGTAAGATAAAATAAACTTAAGATAAAGGAATAACTGCTAAAAACCGTTTTGAAATACGAGTAAATATCATTATTAAGTGCTTGATATAAAAGCATATATCTATGTATTTATTGGATAAATTTGCAAAGTGTAAGCAAATGCAATTAGTGTTATAAAATTTCATAAAAACGGCTAAGTTTGACTTCCGTCAAAAATCATCGTGGGTAGAATGACACGGCTTTTACATTTGTGTATGGTTGAAAAAAGAAAGACAGGTCGTCTGAAAAATAATTGTTTCTTTTTAAATTCATGTTATTAGTAAGGTTCATTGCGGCGGTGAATCCAGCCTTTTCAGACGACCCTTTGGAATTTTAGTGGACAGATCAATTGTAGTTTTATTTCTACCGGTAAATATTGCCGACAATACCCGTTATCATCATCCGAGTGAAATGATAGGTTATTAAGTTTTATGAAAATCAATGGATTATAAAAATCATATTGTCGCCTCATATCGATTGACAGCACTATTACACCGATTAAGGTCGTCTGAAAAACGGCCTCTATAAAAAAGCTAACAAACCCTCCCTACCATATGAAAAGGAACACAATCATGACCGTCATCAAGCAAGAAGACTTTATCCAAAGTATCTGCGATGCCTTCCAATTCATCAGCTATTACCATCCGAAAGACTACATCGACGCACTCTATAAAGCGTGGCAGAAGGAAGAAAATCCCGCCGCCAAAGACGCGATGACGCAGATTTTGGTCAACAGCCGCATGTGTGCCGAAAACAACCGCCCCATCTGCCAAGACACCGGTATCGCAACCGTCTTCCTCAAAGTCGGCATGAACGTCCAATGGGATGCGGACATGAGCGTGGAAGAGATGGTTAACGAAGGTGTACGCCGTGCCTACACTTGGGAAGGCAACACCCTGCGCGCGTCCGTCCTCGCCGACCCGGCCGGCAAACGCCAAAACACCAAAGACAACACCCCCGCCGTCATTCACATGAGCATTGTGCCGGGCGACAAAGTTGAAGTAACCTGCGCGGCAAAAGGCGGCGGCTCTGAAAACAAATCCAAGCTCGCCATGCTCAACCCTTCCGACAACATCGTTGATTGGGTATTGAAAACCATCCCGACCATGGGCGCGGGCTGGTGTCCTCCCGGTATTTTGGGCATCGGTATCGGCGGTACGCCTGAAAAAGCCGTACTGATGGCAAAAGAATCCCTGATGAGCCACATCGACATTCAAGAATTGCAGGAAAAAGCCGCGTCCGGCGCAGAATTGTCCACCACCGAAGCCCTGCGCCTCGAACTCTTTGAAAAAGTCAACGCGTTGGGCATCGGTGCACAAGGTTTGGGCGGACTGACCACCGTATTGGACGTCAAAATCCTCGATTACCCGACCCATGCCGCTTCCAAACCGATTGCCATGATTCCGAACTGCGCCGCCACCCGCCACGTCGAATTCGAATTGGACGGCTCAGGCCCGGTCGAACTGACCCCGCCGCGCGTTGAAGACTGGCCCGATTTGACTTACAGCCCCGACAACGGCAAACGCATCGATGTCGATAAACTGACCAAAGAAGAAGTTGCCAGCTGGAAAACCGGCGACGTATTGCTGCTGAACGGCAAAATCCTTACCGGCCGCGATGCCGCGCACAAACGCCTCGTTGATATGCTCGACAAAGGCGAAGAGTTGCCCGTCGATTTCACAAACCGCCTGATTTACTATGTCGGCCCCGTCGATCCTGTCGGCGACGAAGTCGTCGGTCCCGCAGGTCCGACCACTGCCACCCGTATGGACAAATTCACCCGCCAAATGCTCGAACAAACCGGCCTCTTGGGCATGATCGGCAAATCCGAGCGCGGCGCAGCCACCTGCGAAGCCATCGCAGACAACAAAGCCGTGTACCTCATGGCAGTCGGCGGCGCGGCATACCTCGTGGCAAAAGCCATCAAATCCTCCAAAGTCTTGGCGTTCCCCGAATTGGGCATGGAGGCAGTTTACGAGTTTGAAGTCAAAGACATGCCCGTAACCGTCGCCGTGGACAGCAAAGGCGAATCCATCCATGCCACCGCTCCGCGCAAATGGCAGGCAAAAATCGGCATCATCCCCGTCGAGTCCTAATGCCTTGATGCCAGGTTGAAAAAAGGTCGTCTGAAAACTTGAAACAGGGTTTTCAGACGACCTTTTGGCTAATGCGGTTTCAATGGCGTAAAACCGGCATCCGTATTCCTGCAAAACCCTGCGACAAAGCGTAAAAAAACGCTATAATTGCCGACAATTTTCCCTTTCAGACGACCTTTTTTAGACTGGGGTCATCTGAAAAAACAAACAAGGAAGAAATCCGATGAAAAACTACCAAGCGCCCGACGAGAAGGGCTTTTTCGGCGAACACGGCGGACTTTATGTCTCCGAAACCCTGATTCCCGCCTTGCAAGAGCTGGCGGATGCCTATAAAGCAGCGAAAAACGACCCGTCGTTTTGGGAAGAATTCCACCGCGATTTGAAACACTACGTCGGCCGCCCCAGCCCCGTTTACCATGCCGTGCGATTGTCCGAGTATCTGGGCGGTGCGCAAATCTGGTTGAAGCGCGAAGACTTGAACCACACCGGCGCGCACAAGGTAAACAACACCATCGGTCAGGCATTGCTTGCCCGCCGCATGGGCAAAAAACGCGTCATCGCCGAAACCGGCGCGGGTCAGCACGGCGTGGCCTCCGCCACCGTCGCCGCCCGCTTCGGCATGACTTGCGACGTGTACATGGGCGCGGACGACATCCAGCGCCAAATGCCCAACGTGTTCCGCATGAAATTATTGGGCGCGAACGTGGTCAGCGTCGACAGCGGCAGCCGCACGCTGAAAGACGCGATGAACGAAGCCATGCGCGAATGGGTCGCCCGCGTGGACGACACGTTCTACATCATCGGCACCGCCGCCGGCCCCGCGCCGTATCCCGAAATGGTGCGCGATTTCCAATGCGTTATCGGCAACGAAGCCAAAGCGCAGATGCAGGAAGCCATCGGCAGACAGCCCGACGTCGCAGTTGCCTGCGTCGGCGGCGGCTCGAACGCCATCGGCCTGTTCCACCCGTATATCGGCGAAGAAAACGTGCGCCTCGTCGGCGTGGAAGCCGGCGGTTTGGGCGTAGACACTCCCGACCACGCCGCGCCGATTACCAGTAAAGCCCCCATCGGCGTATTGCACGGCTTCCGCAGCTACCTGATGCAGGACGAAAACGGCCAAGTCTTGGGTACGCACTCCGTGTCCGCAGGCTTGGATTACCCCGGCATCGGCCCGGAACACAGCCACCTGAACGACATTAATCGCGTCGAATACACCGTCGCCAAAGACGACGAAGCACTCGAAGCCTTTGATTTGTTGTGCCGCTTCGAAGGCATCATCCCCGCACTCGAATCTAGCCACGCCCTCGCATGGGCAGTCGCCAACGCGCCGAAAATGGGCAAAGACCAAGTGATTCTGGTCAACCTGTCCGGCCGCGGCGATAAAGACATCAATACCGTGGCGAAGTTGAAAGGGATTGAGTTGTAAGCATTTCCGTTGAGCGGATAAAGACAAGAGGTCGTCTGAAAACTGAGTAAATAGGTTTTCAGACGACCTTTTACCTTTTCAATAACAAAGTAAAGTTATGGAGGTTTGGTCTGCCTCATCATGCCGTTATAATGCGGGTTGCAGCATTTTGAAAGGGCAGGGTGATGGAAGAATGGTTTGAACGGACTATTATCGGCCGCTATACGGCGGAGCGGGAAAAGCAGTTTTTTGCGCATTACTTGGAGCGGTTTGCGCCTTGCGGTGTTCAAACCGTCGTCCAACAGGGCGGCGAATGGCTGAGATCGTCTGAAAACGTGGTTGCCGTTCCCCGCGATGTATTGATGACGGCGGACGCTATGGCTTGGGAGAGTCATTCTATTGATGTGCTGCTGATGCCGCACAGTCATGAAACTGCTGCGCTGACGCAAGTGCTGCATGAAGCGTCCAGAGTGTTAAAACCTGAAGGGCGGTTGGTTTTGACGGGGTTTAATCCGAAATCTTTGTGGTTTTTCAGCAAGTGGTTTGATGGAACGCGCTTGCCCAAAAAGGAGCATTGCCTGACTTTGCCCGCTTTGAAGCAGCGGTTGGCGGATTTGGATTTTGAGGTGGAATTCGGAAAGTTTATGGTGTACCTGCCTGCTGTGAATTCGCAAAAGGGGCTGCGGTTTTGGCGTTTTATGGAGAAGGCGGGGGACAGGTGGTGGCCGCAGTGCGCGGCGGTGTACGGCTTGGTTTTGGTCAAACGTATGGCGGGGGTTACGCCGTTGCCGGAGTTTGAAAAAATATTGGGAACGCAGACGGTGGCTTTGGGCGCGGCGCGGATTTCGGATTGAGAAATGCGGCGTTGGTAAAACCGGCATAACCAGGTTTCAGACGACATTTTGAGGCTGAACATTTGAAAACGGCAGGTTTGACTGCATAAATATAGCCTCTTCTATATTTGTCATTCTGCCTTGAATTTGCTGCTTTCTGCTTGTAAAGCCGATTGGTTGCAAATTGTCAGGCTGCGTTGGCATCGGTAGAATCTTAGGTCGTCTGAAAAAGGCGATGTTGACTGTATTAGCTTGAGGATAAAGAAAAATGCCGGAATTGCCTGAGGTAGAAACGACGTTGCGCGGTATCAGCCCGCATATTCAAGGTAAAACGGTGGCGGATGTCGTGTTGCGCCAAACCAAGCTGCGCTGGCAGATCAATCCGCAGTTGGCGGAGCTTTTAGCGGGGCAGGAGGTGTTGAGCTGTCGTCGGCGGGCGAAATATCTGATTATCGGTTTTGCAACGGGTATCTTGTTGATTCATTTAGGCATGTCGGGCAGCTTGCGGATTTTTACGGACGGCGATACGCGGATTGACCATCCCGACAAACACGACCATGCGGACATTGTGTTTGCGGACGGAACGGTATTGCGCTATCACGACCCGCGTAAGTTCGGCGCGATTCTGTGGTATGAAGGCATTGCGGAACATCATCCGCTCCTTGAGAAGCTGGGCCCCGAGCCGCTTTCAGACGACTTCTCCGCCGATTATCTGTACCAAAAATTTAAAACGCAAAAACGCGCGGTCAAGCTGGCTCTGATGGACAATGCCGTCGTGGTCGGCGTGGGCAATATTTATGCGAACGAAAGCCTGTTTAAATCGGGCATCTCGCCACACCGCCCTGCGGACAAGGTTAAGAAAAAAGAATGCGCCGTCTTGGTGGAAACGATTAAATCGGTATTGCAGCGCGCGATTGAAACTGGCGGCAGCACGTTGCGCGACTTCGTCAACAGTGACGGCAAAAGCGGCTATTTCCAGCAGGAATATACGGTGTACGGCAGGCACAACGAACCCTGCGTCCGTTGCGGCGGTTTTGTGCAGAAGGAAGTTTTGGGGCAGCGCGGGACGTTTTATTGTCCTAACTGCCAAAAATAATGTATGAACCTGTTTTCAGACGACCTCTTTGTCATCTGGGTCGTCTGAAAACGTTATTACTATGATTTGATACACATTTAAGACGAAAAGAAAAACAGTTATGCACTCACAAAAAGCCCCGTTTTTTACCCGTTTGGGCAGATTGTTCCGCCTGGCGGGATGGCTGTTCCGAACCGGAAGGCATTTGCGCCGTATCGATGCCGGCAATCCTGCCGAACGCGATCATGCGGTCATCACTTTAGGCAAAGGCGCGCTGGAAGCCTTGGATATCGAATTGGAAATCGGCACGCCGCCCGCGGATAATGTGAAGGGTGTTTTGGTGGCGGCAAACCATGTGTCTTGGCTGGATATTTTCGCCATGAGTGCGGTGTATCCGAGCAGCTTTATCGCCAAGCAGGAAATCAAAGACTGGCCGGTCTTGGGCAAAATGGGGCAAAACGCAGGCACGGTGTTTATCAACCGAAATTCCCGACGCGATGTCGAGCCGATTAACCAAGCCATTTGCGCCGCGTTGAAAGCCGGGCAGAATGTCAGCTTTTTCCCCGAAGCGCGGACTTCTTTGGGCTTGGATATTTTGTCGTTCAAAGCCGCGCTCTTCCAATCCGCCATTGATGCCGACGCGCCTGTTCAGGCAGTTACGCTGCGCTATTATGATGATGCCGGTAAAAGGACGACTGTGCCGTCTTATGCGGAAGTCGATTTGGTGCGCTCACTTTGGCGCATCGTTTCCATGAAAAAGCTGCGCATCCGTATCGATTTTGCCGCCCCGATTCGTCCCGGCAAAGACGAAGACCGCTTTATGTTGAAAGACAAAGTAGAAAGCAGCATCCGTGAAGTCGTATTGTCCGATGCACACGATTCCGAAAAATAATTCCAGGCCAGGGGCTTGTTTTCTTTCAGACGACCTCTATTTAAATGAAACATTCGCAGGTTGGGTTTCATAGCTTCAGGTAATTAATATTATTTGAACTATAAATTATACAAATCAAACTCCCTGCGCTAGAATGCACACATTCACTCGTATCATTCCCTAAACCTAAAATTTCAAGGAGATCCAAAATGGCTTTGCAAGATCGTACCGGTCAAAAAGTACCTTCCGTCGTATTCCGTACCCGCGTGGGCGACACTTGGAAAGATGTTTCCACTGATGACTTGTTCAAAGGTAAAAAAGTAGTCGTATTCTCTCTGCCCGGCGCATTTACTCCGACTTGTTCTTCTTCCCACCTGCCACGTTACAACGAATTGTTCGGCGCGTTCAAAGAAAACGGCGTTGACGCAATTTACTGCGTATCTGTAAACGATACTTTCGTGATGAACGCTTGGGCTGCCGAAGAAGAAGCTGACAACATCTACATGATCCCTGATGGCAACGGCGAATTCACCGAAGGCATGGGCATGCTGGTCGGCAAAGAAGACTTGGGCTTCGGCAAACGCTCTTGGCGTTACTCCATGCTGGTTAACGACGGCGTGATTGAAAAAATGTTCATCGAGCCTGAAGAGCCGGGCGATCCTTTCAAAGTGTCTGACGCTGACACTATGTTGAAATTCATCGCTCCTGACTGGAAAGCTCAAGAGTCTGTTGCCATCTTCACCAAACCCGGCTGCCAATTCTGCGCTAAAGCTAAAAAAGCTTTGCAAGACAAAGGTTTGTCTTACGAAGAAATCGTATTGGGCAAAGATGCAACCGTTACTTCCGTTCGCGCCATTACTGGCAAGATGACTGCTCCTCAAGTCTTCATCGGCGGCAAATACATCGGTGGTAGCGAAGATTTGGAAGCTTACTTGGCTAAAAACTAATTGCTTGATGCTATGGGGTCTGTCGATATTCAATAGTTTCCGTGTCTTTTCATCTCCAAAGCGGCATCTTCTGCGTTGGAAATCCTTACAAGGTGTCCAACCTTGTTGCGGTTTTCGCCTTGAATCTTCCGCTTTGGAAACAAAAATCCACTTGGAAAATTGAATGTCGACAAACCCTAAAGACGGTTTGAATAAAACCGTCTGAACAGAAAAATAGAGTTATTCAGACGATACGCTACACGGTCGTTCTGAATAGCTCTATATTTACAAGTAGAATTTGAGATTATCGTTTTAAATCGAGATTTTTAAAATGACTATCGATTTTATATTATCGATAGTTTGTTAAGGAGGTCGTCTGAAAACTTGATACGCTTCACGCTGATACCGCTTCGGACGCTCAACAAAAAAGGACAAAGATTATGAAAAAAATTCAAGCAGATGTCGTCGTAATCGGCGGCGGTACTGCCGGTATGGGCGCGTTTCGCAATGCCCGTTTACATTCGGATAATGTTTACCTGATTGAAAACAATGTGTTCGGCACGACCTGCGCGCGCGTGGGCTGTATGCCTTCCAAACTCTTGATTGCTGCCGCAGAGGCGCGCCATCACGCATTACATACCGACCCGTTCGGCGTGCATTTGGATAAAGACAGCATCGTCGTCAACGGCGAAGAAGTCATGCAGCGCGTCAAATCCGAGCGTGACCGTTTTGTCGGCTTTGTCGTTGCCGATGTGGAAGAATGGCCTGCCGACAAGCGCATTATGGGTTCGGCTAAATTTATCGACGAGAATACCGTTCAAATCGACGACCATACCCAAATCACGGCAAAAAGTTTCGTGATTGCTACCGGCTCGCGTCCCGTCATCCTGCCGCAGTGGCAGTCTTTGGGTGAACGTTTGATTATCAACGACGACGTTTTCTCATGGGATACGCTGCCCAAGAGCGTTGCCGTGTTCGGACCGGGCGTTATCGGTTTGGAACTGGGTCAGGCATTGCACCGTTTGGGCGTGAAAGTCGAAATTTTCGGCTTGGGCGGCATCATCGGCGGTATTTCCGACCCCGTCGTTTCAGACGAGGCGAAAGCCGTGTTCGGCGAAGAATTGAAACTGCATCTGGATGCTAAAACCGAGGTCAAACTCGATGCGGACGGCAAGGTAGAAGTCCATTGGGAGCAGAATGGCGAAAAAGGCGTATTTGTTGCCGAATATATGCTGGCAGCCGTAGGCCGCCGTCCGAACGTTGACAATATCGGTTTGGAAAATATCAATATCGAAAAAGATGCGCGCGGCGTACCCGTTGCCGATCCGCTGACCATGCAGACCAGTATTCCGCATATCTTCATCGCGGGCGACGCGTCCAATCAACTGCCTCTGCTGCACGAAGCTGCCGACCAAGGCAAGATTGCCGGCGACAATGCGGGCCGCTACCCGAATATCGGCGGCGGTTTGCGCCGCAGCACCATCGGCGTGGTGTTTACCAATCCGCAAATCGGCTTTGTCGGTTTGAAATACGCGCAAGTTGCCGCGCAATACCAACCCGACGAATTTGTCATCGGCGAAGTATCGTTTAAAAACCAAGGCCGCAGCCGCGTGATGCTGGTAAACAAAGGCCATATGCGCCTGTATGCCGAAAAAGCCACCGGCCGCTTTATTGGCGCGGAAATCTTAGGCCCGGCCGCCGAACATTTGGCACACCTGTTGGCATGGGCGCATCAAATGAAGATGACCGTTGAGCAAATGCTGGAGATGCCGTTCTACCATCCCGTTATCGAGGAAGGTCTGCGCACCGCGTTGCGCGATGCCGATGCGAAGTTGAAACAGGCTTGATGGATTGATCTCATCAATCTGCCGGAATGAAAGGTCGTCTGAAAACCTGATTCAAGGTTTTCAGACGGCCTTTTTTGTCTTTCCGTTGCGGAATAAAATCAGTTGCGGCGTCATTGCTGTGTAATGTGTAGGTTGGATACTTGTATCCGACAAATATTTAATGCTTCTGTTTTCTTTACACATTGTTGCAGATGGAGATGTCGGATTCAAGAATCCGACCTACGGCAGATTTAAAGTTTTCAGACGACCTTTCGGGTTCAAATGCCTTCAAGCAGCCGGCTGGTATCATCATCTGCCGTTTCATTTTTCCGATACTGTCCCGGCGAAATCCCGTATTGTTTTTTAAACGCTTTGCCAAAGTGGGTTTCGGATTGGAAGCCGACGTTCAGCGCGACAGACAAGACGGAATCGGCGGTTTGCCGCAGCAATACGGCGGCTTGGCGCAGGCGGATGAGGTTGACGAAGGCGTGGGGGCTGATGCCGGTTTGCTGTTTGAACAGGCGCATGAGTTGGGCGCGGGAGAGGTTGGCAAGCGCGGTCATTTTTTCGATGTTCCATTCGTCTTCGGGGCGGCTGACGACGGTTTGGATGAGCTGGCGCAGGCGTTTGTCGCGCAGGCCGTTGAGTATGCCGCCCAAAGGCGCTTCTCCGCCTTGTTCGAGATGGGCGCGGACGATGAGGACGAGGAGGACGGAGGAAAGGGCGTTGACGATGGCGCGCGAGCCGGAAAGCGTGTGCGCGCTTTCGTATTGCAACATGGAGATAAGGCATTGTAGCGAGGGATGGTCCATCTTGATGAGGACGGTTTCGGGCAGGTCGTGCATGATGTCGGCGTGTTCGTCGTATTCGAAGCGGGCGCAGAACAAATCGAGGCTTTTTTCGCCGCCGCTGCCTGAAGATTCGATGGTAAACGCGCCATCGTTGCTGATATGAATGGTATCGCCGCAGTTGTTGCAGTCCGCTTCGCTGCTGATGATGTGTTCCGCGCTACGCGGGAAAAAGATAAGGTCGCCGGTTTGTAAGAGACGTGCTTCGGGTTCGCCTTCGATTTTGATGTAGCTTTCTCCGGCGACGACAAGGTGCGCGATGCCGTGCGCGCGCCTGCGTTCGTGTGGTGCGTACCATTTGTCGCGGAACAGGCATTGTATGTCCACGCTGCCGGTGATTTGCGCCAGTTCGATGAGTTTGTCCAAAGTGTCCATAAGTGTTTTTTGCAAGTGAATGAGATGATTTGACGATCATAATAGTCAAATTATTGCAATAATGCCATTCATCGGATGTAAAGATGGCGGATTAAATTGAAATCTGCCATGAAAGAGCAGCATCCTTCATATCAAACACATTGGAAAGGAAATCAAAAAATGTTTCTAAATTGGCCCGAACACACCGCACACGTTAAAAAATCATTCGGCGAGCTGGGTAAAAACCACCCGAAAATGCTGCAAGCCTACGGCGCGCTGGAACAAGCCGCCGCAGCCGAAGCATTGGATGCGAAAACCCGCGAGCTGATTGCTCTCGCCGTTGCTATTACCACCCGTTGCGAAAGCTGCATCAGCGTACACGCCGCCGCAGCCGCAAAAGCGGGCGCGACTGAAAGCGAAATCGCCGGCGCGCTGGCGACCGCCATCTCCCTGAACGCAGGCGCAGCCTACACTTACGCCCTGCGTGCTTTGGAAGCGGTTGACGCGCAGCGTTGATTTTGTCTCAAAGGGTCGTCTGAAAAAACTCCCGTTTCAGACGACCCTTCTGTTGACGGAGCATTGCTTTTTGCCGCCGAACCGTTTAGATTGATATTTTTGTTCAACCGTTTGGAGAAACGACCATGAAAAAATTGCTGACTGCCGCGCTGACTGCCGCCGCACTCGTCCTGCCTGCCGCCGTATCCTATGCCGCGCCCGCGGCCAAAGCCGCTAGCGCGCAACCTGCCAAAGCAAAAGGCGTATGGATTGACGTACGTTCCGAAGAAGAATTCAAATCCGGCCACCTGCAAGGCGCGGTCAATATTCCGCACGACCAAATCGTCGAACGCATCAAAAGCGTCAGTCCCGACAAAAATGCGCCCGTCAACCTCTATTGCCGCAGCGGCCGCCGTGCCGAAGCCGCGCTTACCGAGTTGAAAAAAGCAGGCTACACCAACGTAACCAACCACGGCGGTTACGAAGACTTGGTAAAAAAAGGTTTGAAATAACCAGCAACAAGGTCGTCTGAAACGTTTCAGACGACCTTTTATCCAAGGAAAAACATGAAACCGATACGCACCTTCGCCGCAGCCGCCATCCTCGCCGCCCTGACCGCCTGCGCTTCACACGGCGGCGATGCCGCCCGACAACCCGATTCCCGACAAAGTTCCGCCATGAATCAAACCCATACCGCCGTCAGCAAATACAGTTTTGACGATACCGTCCGCCGTTTGGAAACCGCCGTCAAAGAAAAAGGCATGACCGTGTTCGCTGTCATCGACCACCAAGCCGCCGCGCGCCAAAGCGGTTTGGACATGCAGCCCGCGAAAGTCATCGTCTTCGGCACGCCCAAAGCCGGCACGCCGCTGATGCAAAAAGACCCCGCCTTCGCCCTGCAACTGCCGTTGCGCGTCCTCGTTACCGAAACCGACGGCGCAGTCCAAGTCGTATTCAACGACACGCGCGCGCTGGTGTCGGGCAGCAAAATCGAGTTTGCCGAAGTCGAAAACACGCTCGCCAATGCTGAAAAGCTCATCCGTAAAACGGTAGCGGAATAGGGATAAGCCAAATAATCGAAAGGTCGTCTGAAACCGAAAAAAGGTTTCAGACGACCTTTTATTGTTAACAGGCTTACCATTCTTCAGAAGCGTCGAATATTTCTTCGTCCCAACTACTTTTGAGCGCGGCGTGGATGGTGTCCATATCGAAGCCGCGATAGGCGAGGAAGCGCGTTTGTTTTTGCTTGTCTTTCAAATCGGAGGCGGGCTGTTTGAATTTTTTGCGCAACACGGCGACTGCGGTTTGCAGTTCGCGCGCTTTGTCGGGCATGAATTCGCGGCTGACGGTTTCGTCTATGCCTTGCTGCGCCAATGCCTGTTTCAGGCGCAGGGAGCCGTGTTGGCGGCTTTTGCTGTGGATGTAGGCTTCGGCATAGCGTTGATCGGATTGCCAGTTGCGTTCGGCAAATTCGTTTAACACGTTTTCCAATTCTTCTTTGCTTTCGGCATACGGGGCGAGCTTGCGCTTGAGTCCGACACGGCTGATTTCCTGTCGGGAAAGGATGTCCATCGCGCGGGCGCGCAGGGATTTTTGGGGTTTCATGCAGAGGTCGTCTGAAAAAGGTCGATTCGTAGGTCAGATTCTTGAATCTGACTTGCAGGTTGCAAGATAGTGGGAGATAAGAAACTTTCATTTCGTCATTTCCGCGCAGGCGGGAATCCAGTGATTTGAAATCAACACAACTTTTAAACAATTCTGAAAAATTAAAGTCTGGATTCCCGCCTGTGCGGAAATGACGAATCTTTTTATTTCCACTGCTTTATTTTCAGACGATCTTTGAAGCAGGAATAAAGGTCGTCTGAAAACAAGGATATCGGTTATTCGTCGTCTTCTGCTTTTTTCGGTCGCAGGTTTTCGTAGATTTCGGGCAGCGAGCCGATAATCCAATCGGGTTTGGTCGCTTTGTCTTGTGAGAGCAGGGTCATGTCGCCGTAGCCGAAGGTGACGCCGACGCTGAGGCAGCCTGCGGCTTTGGCGGCGATGATGTCGTTGCGGGAGTCGCCGACCATGATCATGTTGGCGGGATCGATGCCCAAGACTTCGGCGGCGTGTTGCAGCGGCAGCGGGCTGGGTTTCTTTTCGGGCAGGCTGTCGCCGCCGAGAATCAGGCTGAAGTAGTCGGCGAGTCCGAGCTGTTTCAAGAGTTCGGCGGCGAGGATTTCGTTTTTGTTGGTGATAACCACCAGCGGGATGCCCAGCGATTTGAGCAATGCCAGCCCGGCTTCGGTTTCAGGGTAGGGGCGGGTGAAGTCGCTCAAGTGGTCGCGGTAGTATTTCATGTAGAACACGAAACCTTTTTCCCACAAATCGGGCGCGGCTTCTTGGTCGCGGTCGTTGGTGATGACGCGGTGGACGAGTTTGCCGATGCCGTCGCCGACGTAGCTTTCTACTGTTTTGGCGGGCAGCGGCTCCATGCCGAGATATTCGCGCATGGCTTCGGCTGCGGCGGCAAGGTCGGGGACGGAATCGCATAATGTGCCGTCCAAATCAAAGGCGGCGGCTTGGACGTGTTCGATGGCGGCGGTCATGATATGTTTTGCTCGTGAATGACAGGGACGCGTATTTTAACATTGTTTCCCGACAGGTAGTTTTCAGATGGATTGTTAACAATATAGTTGGAGCTTGAAATGGCATTTCATTGATTTTCAGAAGCTTTGACTTTGAAAGGCAGGCTGATTCAATTTTCAGACGACCTTTTTTAAAAACAAAGGTTTTTGGGGTGTGTTCGGAAAACGGGGATGTTTTGTAAAGGGATGGGAGAAGCAGTTTGAATGTACCCTTTTGTCGTCTGAAAAATAAAACCATATATAAATTAACTAACTCTCGTTTTTGCGACTACATGCTATTACATTTCATTTGGAAATTGGTTATAGTTACAAATGTAAAGCCCTTAAACTTCAACCCGACATAAGAAGGAAGAGAAATGTCCCAATCCGCCGCAAAAGAAACCCTTAACCCTTTCGAAATCGCCCGCAAACAGGTCAAAACCGCCTGCGACCGGCTCAATGCCGACCCTGCGGTGTATGAAATCCTGAAAAGCCCGCAACGCGTTTTGGAAGTTACCTTCCCAGTCAAACTCGACAACGGCACGGTCAAAACCTTCACCGGCTACCGTTCGCAACACAACAACGCCGTCGGCCCCTACAAAGGCGGCGTGCGTTTCCATCCCAATGTGAATTTGGACGAAGTCAAAGCCTTGTCGATTTGGATGACCATCAAATGCTGCGTTGCGGGCATTCCTTACGGCGGCGGCAAAGGAGGCATTACTTTGGATCCGCGCGATTATTCCGAAGCAGAGTTGGAACGCATTGCACGCGCTTATTCCGAAGCCATTTCCCCGCTCATCGGCGAGAAAATCGATATTCCTGCACCTGACGTGAACACCAACGGCAAAATCATGTCGTGGATGGTTGATGCCTACGAAAATGTCGTTAAAAAATCTGCGCCGGGCGTGTTCACCGGTAAACCGGTCGAATTCGGCGGCTCTTTGGCGCGTACCGAAGCGACAGGTTACGGCGTGAACTTTGCCGCCGTCCAAGCTTTGGAAAAACTCGGCAAAGACGTGAAAGGCGCGACCTACGCCATTCAGGGCTTCGGCAATGTGGGCTATCACACAGGCTATTACGCGCATCAATCCGGCGCGAAAGTCGTTGCCGTTTCCACCGTCGATGTCGCCATCTACAACGAAAACGGCTTGGATATGGAAGCCCTCTTCAAAGAGTTCCAAGAAAAAGGCTTCATTACCAACGAAGCGGGTTACGGCAAAGAAATCAGCAACGCCGAACTCTTGGCATTGGATGTGGACGTACTCGCCCCTTGCGCGCTGGAAAACCAACTGACTTCCGAAAACGCGGGCAAAGTACGCGCCAAAATCGTGGTCGAAGGCGCAAATGGTCCGACTACGCCCGAAGCCGATGCCATCCTGCGTCAAAACGGCGTATTGGTCGTGCCCGATATTCTGGCGAACTGCGGCGGCGTGGTCGTTTCCTATTTTGAATGGGTGCAAAACCTGCAAGGCTATTACTGGGAATTTGACGAAGTTCAGGAAAAAGAAACCGTCGTCCTGCGCCGCGCGTTCCGCGATATTTGGAATCTGGCGCAAGAGTATGATGTGGACCTGCGTACCGCGTCTTACATGATGAGTATCCGCCGCGTTGAAAAAGCGATGAAGCTGCGCGGTTGGTACTGATCAAATTTTGAAGCGTTAGCTTGAGAAAAGGTCGCCTGAAAAATTTTCAGACGACCTTTTGGTTTGTGCGGCGGATAGTGCTTAAAAATGGAGCGGGCGGACGGGTGGCATTGCGGGACGTATGTTTGCGGATAGGGGAGGTACGTCGATGGTCAGGTTTTTGTCGGAAGAACGGGTGTGGATGTCGAGATTGACGTGCAGCGGCAAACCCGAACCGGCAGCCGGGGCGGGTTGATAGATTTTGCCGTCGAGGTTGATGCACCTGAATGGCGTTTTTTCCCCTTTACTGGAGGTGAACGCCAATTTTTCCAGTGTTTTTTCTTCATCTTTATCGGCATGGGGGTAAGACAGGCAAAGCAGTGTGCTGAATCTGCGATCCTCCTGCCAAACGGTAACCCCTGCCTTTTTGATATTCTTCACAGAATAGGCAAACTTGATTTCGTAGGGATGTTTCAGTTTGGCCTTAAAGATGGGAGAGAGCTTTTCAGACGACCCTTTGTCTAACACATAGGTGTATTGATCACCGAGCATGACCCAGCCGCCTGCAGGCGCATCTTCCGTAGCAGAGCCAAGCTTTCCGAAAGAGAGGATGCTGTCGTTGCCTTTGTGGACGGAGGGTGTGCCGTCGTCTGAAAAAGCAGTGCAGCCTGCAAGAAGGAATACTGCGGATAAAAAGGGGAAGGCGTATGTTTTCATGATGTTTGTTCGGAGGTATTTAAAATCAGGCAAATGGGGGAACGCTCAATCCGAATCGTTCCAACAAGCCGGCCGTTTCGTAAACAGGCAGGCCCATCACGCCGGTGAAGCTGCCTTGCAAATGCTCGACAAACACGCCGCCCAAACCCTGAATGCCATACGCGCCCGCTTTGTCCATCGGTTCGCCGCTTCGGATATAGGCGGATATTTCTTCGGCAGACAGGGTTTTGAAACGCACGTCGCTGGTTTGTAAAACACCGCGCGTTTTCCTTTGCCAATATACGCATACGGCAGTCAGCACCTGATGCGTCTGCCCTGAAAGCCGGGCGAGCATTTCGGCTGCTTGGGCTTCGGTTTCCGGTTTGCCGAGGATGTGGTTTTGATAGGCGACCGTAGTGTCGGCGGTCAGAATTGGATATTCGGGCTGCGCGTCGTGGGTGGCAAACCATTGCTCGACAGCGGCGGCATTTTTTTCCTGCGCCATACGTTGCACATAATCGGCGGCGTTTTCGTCGGAATGCGGTGTTTCATCGATGTCGGCAGGGATACGGATAACCGCATATCCGAGGTTTTCGAGGATTTCGCGGCGGCGCGGGCTGCCGGAGGCTAGGTAGAGTGTGTGCATAACACTTTCTTTTTTAAGAGGATATAAGGTCGTCTGAAAATTATTTTGACTGTTTGTGTTGTCCGGACAGGCGCACATAATGCGCGGACGAGTATTTCAAAAATTCTTTTTCCTTGTCGGTCAGCGGGCGGACTTGTTTGACGGGCGAGCCGACATAGAGATAGCCGCTTTCCAGCCGTTTGCGTGGCGGCACGAGGCTGCCTGCGCCTATCATCACGTCGCTTTCGACGACAGTATCGTCCAGAATAATTGTTCCCATACCGATTAAAACGCGGTCGCCGATGCGGCAGCCGTGCAGCATGACTTTGTGTCCGACGGTTACGTCTTCGCCGATGACAAGGGGCGAACCTTCGGGTTTTTCGGCGTTTTTGTGCGAAACGTGTAAGACGCTGCCGTCCTGCACATTGCTGCGTGCGCCGATGCTGATGCTGTTCACGTCGCCGCGCAAGACGGCATACGGCCAGACGGATACGTCTTCGGCAAGCGATACTTCGCCGATGATGACCGAAGTTTCATCGATAAGGCAGGATTCGTGGATTTGCGGGGTATGGTTTAAGAATGGGCGGATGGGGTTCATGTTGTCTCTTTCTTTTTGACGGTATGGCAGGTTTCAGGCGACCTGCGGCTCGGTATGGCGAAAGTATGCCGTTTTGACGCAGGCGGGGCAAGGGCGGTATCTGCCAAGATGCAGTCATGTCTTTGTAAACAATATTCTTTATGGTTAAGAAACCATTTTCTGTTAAGCCGGAATCTTTTGTTTGCCGAAGGTGGGAAATTGTCCGTTATTATCTTGTAGTTGCAAGTAGCTGCAAATCATTCTCTTGCCATTTGAATTAGAATGATATATATTTTTAAAAAAATATTTCACAAAATAACGAAACCCGATGGTTTGTTTTCAAACGGATTTCGCGGGTTTCCCATCCCGCAAACCTCCGCTTCCATCCCATATTCGTTTTCAAACCTATCCAATCCACCTTGTTTAAATAAAGGCGGCCTGAAGGTCGTCTGAAACTTTATGAAGGATATTCACATGAGCGAAACACAAGAGCTGACTTTTGCCAAACGGCTGAAAGAGCAAACCACCACCATTCACGACAGCGTGGACAATTTGGTCATGTCTGTCGAGCCGTTTACCAACAAAGAGAATTACATCAAATTCTTGAAGCTGCAATCCGTGTTCCACAAAGCGGTCGATCATATCTATAAAGACCCCGAATTGAACAAAGCCATTCCCGAGCTGGAATACATGGCGCGTTACGACGCGGTAACGCAAGACTTGGCGGATTTGGGCGACAAACCTTACGAATACGGCAAACCGCTGCCGCACGAAACTAACAATAAAGCCATCGGCTGGCTGTATTGCGCCGAAGGTTCCAATTTGGGCGCAGCATTTTTGTTTAAACACGCGCAGAAGCTGGATTACAACGGCGAACACGGTGCGCGCCACCTCGCCCCCCATCCGAACGGACGCGGTAAACATTGGCGTGCCTTTGTCGAGCATTTGAATGCTTTGGGCTTAAGCCCTGAAGCCGAAGCCGAAGCGATTCAAGGCGCAAAAGATGCGTTTGCGTTCTACAAAGTCGTTCTGCGCGAAACCTTCGGCCTGCCTGAAGGCGCGGAAGCTCCGGAAGGCTTTGTTCCGCACCGTCATTAATGGTTTGACGATATAAGTAGAGGTCGTCTGAAACACATCTGTATACGCGGATTCATAAATTCCGCTTTCAGACGGCCTTCATACTGATGTAAGTTTAGTACCGTTTGGTTATCCGCATTTGCGGTATATTTTAATTGGTTTGATGTAAATAATTATCAAATATTTTATCACCATCATTCCAAAATACCATTATCACATTCAGGAGTTTTACCATGAAGGAATCATTTAAATTAAGTATGTTGGCGATTGCTTGCAGCATCGCATTGAGTGCATGCGGCTCAAGCGGTAGTGGCACGCCGTCTGCACAGCCTGCACCGACCCCGCAACAGCCGGGCAATAATTCCGGCTCGGGCGGAGGAGGTGATTCAAAACAAACTGAAGACGCTAAGAAAGCCGAAGAAGCCAAGAAAGCTGAAGAGGCCAAGAAAGCTGAAGAGGCCAAGAAAGCTGAAGAGGCCAAGAAAGCCGAAGAGGCTAAGAAAGCCGAAGAAGCCAAGAAAGCCGAAGAAGCCAAGAAAGCTGAAGAGG
>NZ_KV814894.1:116587-173946 GCF_001814135.1 Neisseria sp. HMSC067H09
AGAAAGCCGAAGAAGCCAAGAAAGCTGAAGAGGCTAAGAAAGCCGAAGAAGCCAAAAAAGCCGAAGAAGCCAAAAAAGCCGAAGAAGCTAAGAAAGCTGAAGAAGCCAAGAAAGCCGAAGAAGCTAAGAAAGCCAATGAGGCCAATTCAGGTCAAGGTTTTGGCGGTGAAGGCAAAGTAATGGGCAAGGCTTTGGATGGCGGTGTCTTGGTAGCGAAAAAGCGTGAAACCGGCGATTTGGAATATGCCAAAACCGAAGCTCCGACTGCTTCGGATAAAAACAGCGTCGTACTTGATAGTGTTGCCATTAATACCAAAGACGTTAAAGCAGGTGAGTTCACGTTGGGCGAAAGAAGTATGAACGGCGGTAAAGCCGATGCAGCACAATATGCGATACACAGCGGCGACCTGCTGCCTGATGTTCGTTATGGCGGTGTTGCCGATGTAACCAATCTGCGTGATTTCAAACAAGCTTTATTTGTACAAGGTGCGCCGTCTGGTAGCGAAACCGTTGCCGCTCTAAAGGGTGAAGCTACTTATAAAGGTATCGGTTTGCATTTTGCAAACGGATTGCCGGTCAATACCAGCTTGTTAAACGAGCTTCCTGATACAAGCTCTGCATCTAAATTGGAAAACCTGTATCCTGCCGCCAGAGCAACCGATGTTACCGCAAAAGTCAATTTCGACCAAAAAACCATCAATGTCGGCATCAACCGCTATTCCGATCAAACGTTTGGCGGTGGTAGCGGTGGCGACAGGATTGCAGGTGTCGTCAAATCCAATGCGCGCGATATGGCAGAAAACCTGTCCTTCGATGGCGATTTGCACGGAAACACCTTCTCCAACAAGCAAGGTACGATGCAAGGCGGATTCTTTGGAGCGAAGGCAGACCAACTTGCCGGTACATATAGTGCGGCAGGTAAAAACCAACGTAATGAAGACGTAGTGGCGCGCGGTGTGTTCGGTGCAAAACGCCAAGATGCAGCAGCTCAAGCAGGCGGACAGCCTGATGCGCCGGTTGCCAAACCTGATGCGCCCGTAACCAAACCTAAAGATGATGCCGCCGCAGCCGAATTGAAAAAAGGTGAAACAGGCGAGCAATACGTCTTATCGAATATCGCGGACTTGACCAAAGTCATTATCAACGGTACGACAATCGCTTTGTCACCTGTTACCAACAAGCTCTATCGAACTGAATTGGGTTCGGACTACAAATCGTTTGTTGCTTCAGGCAATTTGAGCAATGTTGTCTTCGGTGCGGCAAAACTTGCCGATAATGCCTACTCCTTGTTTGTTCAGGGCGTAATGAGTGCCTCTCTACCGTCAGGGACAGCCAAGTATGCTGGCGATGTGTTGAATTTCCGTGCCCGCAACTTGGATAATAAGGAAAACTGGGTGGATGCCGCCAACACCTACCGTACCACCGGTTCATTTACCGCCGATGTTAACTTCGATACTAAAACCATCGCAGGTAAAATCAATAGTGGTGACAGATGGTTCATGAATGAACGAGCCTTTACTGCAGATATTACAGGCAGCAGCTTTAACGGTAAATGGACTTCTTCAGATGAACAAGGCTCTGTAACTGGCGGATTCTACGGTGACAAAGCTGCCGAAATGGCCGGGCGATACAGTTATCATGACAAAAAAGATGAAAGGAACAATGCCTTCGGTGTATTCGGCGGTAAAAAACAATAACCGTCTGTTTAAGCTGAAAACAAACCGCCTGAAAGGGCGGTTTGTTTTTGAGTGGGTAGGATTTTCAGACGACCTTTTACGGTAACAACAATCCGGAGAGTAATCTACCCGCTAAAAGGTCGTCTGAAAACCTTGAATCTTATTTTCAGATAATCTTTCGTTTAATAATTTAGATTGCCATTCGGAAGACTGGGAATCCTCCCTTTTTAGACCGCGTTTCAAGTGGTTTTGATAGGCGGTAACATAGTCTGCCTTGGGTAGTCCTACGAGGACGCCGATATGGGCTGCAGCGGATTTTGCCAAAGGTTCGAGCGTGTAGCCGCCTTCCAGTACGGAGACGATTTTGCCTGGGCAGCTTGATGCGGCTTGGATGATTTTGTGGGTCAACCAGGCGAAATCGGCTTCGTGCAGGTTCAGACGACCTGTTTCGTCTTGTTTGTGTCCGTCGAAACCTGCGGACAGTAAGACCAGTTCGGGTTTGAATGCGGTCAGTTTGTGCAACCATTGCTCGCGTACGGTGGTACGAAAGACGCGGCTGCCGGTGTTGGACGCGAAAGGCAGGTGCAACATATTGGCGCCGTTGGCGGAATGATTGGTTTCGGGAAATGGGAAGAGGTCGGTTTCAAAAAGGTTCATAAACAGGACGCGCGGGTCGTCTTTGAAGATTTCCGCTGTGCCGTCGCCGTAATGGACATCGAAGTCGATGACGGCGATGCGTTGGAGTCGATATTCGGCGATGGCGTGCATGACGCCTGCGGCGACGTTGTTTAATAGGCAGAAGCCGCCTGCCTTATCGCTGTGCGCGTGGTGTCCGGGTGGGCGGATGGCGCAAAAGGCGTGCCATGCTTTCTTATTCATCACCATATCTACCGCCTGAACGACAGCCCCTGCGGCGTAACGGGCGGCTTTGAGCGAACCATGGCTCATGACGGTATCGTCGTCGATGCGGTAGATTTTGTCCGGTTGGGGCTGGCAGGCTTCGAGCGAGCGCAGGTATTTGCGCGGATGAACCAAGGCGAGGCGGGCATCGTTGATTTCTTCGGCTTCGGCAGTTTGAAGATGTCGCCAAATATCCTGACGTTTGAGCTCCGCCTCGATAACGGCAGTGCGTTCGGGCGAGTCGGGGTGACCTGTGCCGGGTTGGTGTTGCGCAAAAACGGGATGAGAAATCCAGACCGTACGCGCATTTTTACCCAAGAGGCGGCGTAGGCGCGTACGCAGTCGTCGAATGAGTTTTTTCATGAGGAAAAGGGCGCGGGGCTTGTCGTTGGTAGGAAGGAATCAGGTTTTAAATGTCGTTGAAAATTCATTTTCAGACGACCTGACATGATAAATATGGTTAATAAATAGGGAAAGGCTTGGAAATTTTTCAGACGACCTTTAGAATAGCTTAATTTTGCGGCTGTACCAATGCTTTTTTCTGCCGCAAGCGGTGTTTTACTTAATTTTAATCTCTTAGAAAACGGACAAATTATGAATCAAACTGTGGCCCAATTTGCCCCTTTAGTGCTGATTATGGTGGTGTTCTACTTCCTGATCATGCGTCCTCAACAAAAGAAATTCAAAGCACACCAAGCCATGCTTGCTGCTTTGAAAGTCGGCGATAAGGTTGTTTTGGCAGCAGGTTTCAAAGGCCGCGTTACCAAAGTCGGCGAACAGTTTTTCACTGTGGACATCGGTCAAGGTGCAAAAATCGAAGTCGAAGTGGAACGTAACGCGATTGCCGCCAAAGCCGAGTAATCCGTATTTTTGCCAAGAGCCGCCTCGGAAAGCTGAGCGCGGCTGTTTGTCTTCATAATAAATCGAAGGTTTACCATGAACCGTTATCCTTTATGGAAATACCTGCTGATTGCGTGCACGATTTTGGTTGCCGTAGTGTATTCGCTGCCCAACCTTTTCGGTGAAACGCCCGCAGTGCAGGTATCAACCAACCGACAAGCCATCATCATTAACGAGCAGACCCAGTCTAAAGTCGATGCCGCGCTGAAACAGGCAGGTATTCAGACTGACGGGATGTTTGTTGCAAACAACTCGCTGAAAGTGCGTTTCAAAGATACAGAAACCCAGCTTAAAGCCCGCGACGTTATCGAAAACACTTTGGGCGATGGCTATATCACCGCGCTTAACCTGTTGGCGGACAGCCCCGAATGGATGGCCAAAATCGGTGCCAACCCGATGTTTTTGGGCTTGGACTTGCGCGGCGGCGTGCATTTCACCATGCAAGTGGATATGAAAGCCGCGATGCAGAAAACGTTTGAACGTTATTCGGGCGACATCCGCCGCGAGATGCGCCGCGAAAAAATCCGTACCGGCACCATCCGTCAAATTGAAAACGGTCTGATTGTCCCGATGCAGGACGCCGCCGACGTACAAAAAGCCATGCCTAAGCTGCGTCAGCTTTTCCCTGAGGCAAATTTGAATGCCGACGGCAATAACATCACGCTGACATTATCCGAAGAAGCGATTAACAAAGTACGCTCCGATGCGGTGAAACAAAACATCACCACTTTGCATAATCGCGTCAATGAGTTGGGCGTGGCTGAGCCTGTCATCCAGCAATCCGGCCTCGACCGTATCGTCGTACAGTTGCCGGGTGTACAAGATACAGCCAAAGCAAAAGACATTATCGGCCGTACCGCGACTTTGGAAGTACGCATGGTGGAAGACGACCCTGTCAAAGTGCGCGAAGCTTTGGAAGGTAATGTTCCGAGCGGTTTCGAGCTGTTGTCCAGTGGTGGCGATCATCCTGAAACCTTGCTGATTAACAAACAGGTTGAATTGACCGGTGACAATATCAATGACGCGCAACCCAGTTTCGACCAAATGGGTGCGCCTGCCGTCAGTCTGAGCTTGGATAGCGCAGGTGGCAGTATTTTCGGCGAATTGACTGCTGCTAACGTCGGCAAACGCATGGCGATGGTGTTGATCGACCAAGGCAAATCCGAAGTGGTTACCGCACCGGTTATCCGTTCCGCTATTACCGGTGGACGCGTGGAAATTTCCGGCAGCATGACGCAGGCGGAAGCCAATGATACTTCCTTGTTGCTGCGTGCCGGTTCTCTCGCCGCACCGATGCAAATCGTGGAAGAGCGCACCATCGGTCCGTCTTTGGGTAAAGAAAACATTGAAAAAGGTTTCCATTCGACCTTATGGGGCTTTACCGCCGTTGCTTTGTTCATGGTGGTTTACTACCGCCTGATGGGTTTCTTCTCGACCATCGCCCTGAGTACCAACATCTTGTTCTTAGTCGGTATTTTGTCTGCCATGCAGGCAACGCTGACGCTGCCCGGTATTGCCGCATTGGCGTTGACGCTGGGTATGGCGATTGACTCCAACGTATTGATTAACGAACGTATCCGCGAAGAGTTGCGCGAAGGCGTGCCGCCGCAACAGGCAATCAACCTCGGTTTCCAACACGCATGGGCAACCATCGTCGACTCCAACCTGACCTCGCTGATTGCCGGTATCGCCCTCTTGGTATTCGGTTCCGGTCCGGTCCGCGGTTTTGCCGTCGTACACTGTCTGGGTATCCTGACTTCGATGTACTCATCCGTCGTCGTCTTCCGCGCCTTAGTGAATCTTTGGTACGGACGCCGCCGCAAATTGCAGAACATTTCCATCGGCGCAGTATGGAAACCCAAAGCCGAAACAGCGGCTGGCAAGGAGTAAGACATGGAACTCTTTAAAATCAAACGCGACATCCCGTTTATGAGCTACGGCAAACTGACGACCTTTATTTCGTTGGTAACCTTCATTGCCGCCGTATTCTTCCTCATTACCAAAGGTTTGAACTTCTCCGTCGAATTTACCGGCGGTACCGTGATGGAAGTGCAATATCAGCAGGGCGTGGACGTCAACAAAACCCGTGAAAAACTCGATACCCTGAAAATGGGTGATGTCCAAGTTCAGGCGTTGGGTACGAACAAACACATCATGATCCGCCTGCCCAACAAAGAAGGCGTAACTTCCGCGCAGCTTTCCAATCAGGTTATGGAATTGCTGAAAAAAGAGCAGCCTGACGTTACCCTGCGCCAAGTCGAATTTATCGGCCCGCAGGTCGGCGAAGAGCTGGTGACCAACGGTCTGATGGCATTGGGCTTTGTCGTAGCAGGTATCATCGTTTACCTGTCGATGCGCTTTGAATGGCGTTTCGCCGTATCCGCCATCATCGCGAATATGCACGACATCGTGATTATTTTGGGCTGCTTCGCCTTCTTCCAATGGGAATTTTCACTGACCGTGTTGGCGGGTATCCTCGCTGTATTGGGTTATTCCGTAAACGAATCCGTCGTCGTCTTCGACCGTATCCGTGAGAACTTCCGCAAACCGAGTATGCGCGGACATACCGTTCCGCAAGTCATCGACAATGCGATTACCGCCACCATGAGCCGTACCATCATCACCCACGGCTCGACCGAGGCAATGGTCGTTTCCATGCTGGTGTTCGGCGGCGCAGCGTTACACGGTTTCTCAATGGCATTGACCATCGGTATCGTGTTCGGTATTTACTCTTCAGTCTTGGTAGCCAGCCCGCTCTTGCTGATGTTCGGCCTGAGCCGCGAAAATATCGCGAAGGAAGTGAAGAAAAAAGAAGAAGTCGTGGTCTGATGGCTATGATTGCGATGTGAAGGGGTCGTCTGAAAACTTGGCAACAGGTTTTCAGACGACCTTTTTGTTTTGGGCAGTTGATTTGATAGTTGTGATGCGAATATGGCGGTATTGTTTTGACTGTATGGAAAGGAACACACTTTTCTTGTTCCAGATAGAGCAAGGGAAAAATTGGCTTAAAGGGAAGGATTCTTTGAAAGTAATCGACTGTATAAGACGGACACTTCTATGCCGCTCTTGGTAATGAATTACACAAAATGCAAAAAAGTCGTCTGAAAATTTTCAGACGACCTCAGATTAATTTCTACGGTTAGAGTTAGAAATTAACGTTTTGCTTTTGCGGCAGGTTTTTTAGGAGCCGGTTTGCCTGCTTTGGCAGGGGAGTTGGCAACGGAGCAGTATTTGGCAACGATTTGATCAACGACTTCTTCTTTGCCGTTAACGGTCGTTTTACCGCGTACGGTCAGCATATTGCCGTCCACTTTGTCGATATTGCCCAAATTGGCACGACCTGCCACCCATGCGACGTTTCCGCCCCAGAAGGCATTAATATCGTCGCTGGAGCCGACGACGCGGAACAGGTTGGGGGTCAGTTCGTTTTTGTATTTCACTTGTGCTACAACAGGCTCGTTGCCTTTGAAGCCGTACATAACGCTCAATGGGTCTTGACCGTTTTGACCGCAGCGGTAGTGTACCTCTTTGGTGCTGTCGATAGCGTCCACTTTCACGGTTTGAGGAGTGAAAGGTTGGTTTTGTTGCGCTGCTTGTTGCGGAGCAGGAGCAGGTTGCGCAGCAGGTTTTTCTTTGGAAGAGCTGGAACATGCGGACAGCGCGGCAGCGGCAATAACGGCAGAAATCAGTAACTTGGTATTTTTATTCATCGGTTTACTCCATATGAATTATTGATAAAAGCGGTGTTAAACGTTAGCACAATAGCAGAGATAACATGCTTTGTCTTTGGTTTAGACAAATCTTTAATAAAAGCATCAAACGGAAAAGTAAATTTACTTTTGAAAGGACATCTAAATATTTTACCCTTATATAGTTGCGGGTTTTGCTATTTCGATCAATATAAAACGGCAAGGTCGAAAAATCGGCGACGTAATGTTTCAGCAGTTTGCGCTTTTCTCCTATGAAGAGAATAATGACCTTCATCCATCATCTATACACACGAGGGCAGGCATGAATTCTTTTGCATCATTGTTAAACCATCCCGATATTTCTTTTCTTCCGATTCCAGACAGTATCAAAGTCGATAATCCGGCAACGGGCGAGACTTTGGCGTTTGTCCGCACAACCCGTTCAGACGACCTCAAACTACTGATTCAAAAGGCGGAGGACGCACAAAAAATATGGGCGGCAAAAACTGCGTTGGAGCGCGCCGATGTGTTGTGGCGTTGGTATTTTCTGATGAAGGAAAACAAAGAAGAACTGGCGCGCATCATGACGATGGAACAGGGCAAAAGCCTGACCGAGGCGCGCGGCGAAATCGATTATGCAGCTTCGTTTGTACGCTGGTTTGCCGAAGAAGCGCGGCGGATTGACGGCGATGTATTGACGAGTGTGAAAGCGTCGCAAAAACTGGTCGTGTTGAAACAGCCCGTCGGCGTTACCGCTGCGATTACGCCGTGGAACTTCCCGTCCGCGATGATTGCGCGCAAGGCCGCGCCTGCTTTGGCGGTGGGCTGCGCGATGATAGTCAAGCCCGCGTCGCTCACGCCCCTGAGCGCGTATGCGCTGGCCTTGCTGGCTTACGAAGCGGGCGTGCCGCAGGATTTGCTTCCCGTCGTCAGTGGTCGCGCTTCGGAAATCAGCCATGAATTTGCCACGAACCCGACCGTGCGCAAAATCAGCTTCACCGGTTCGACCGAAGTCGGCGCGAAAATTTTTGCCGACAGCGCGGCGGACATTAAAAAACTCAGTTTGGAACTGGGCGGCAACGCGCCGTTTATCGTGTTTGACGATGCCGATTTGAACAAAGCCGTCGAAGGTGCGCTCGCCAGCAAGTTCCGCAACAGCGGTCAAACCTGCGTCTGCACCAACCGCGTGTACGCTCAATCCGGCATTTACGACGAATTTTGCCGCAAATTAAGTGAAAAAGTAGCCGCGCTCAAATTGGGCAACGGCTTGGATGAAGGCGTGAACCAAGGGCCGCTGATTGAGGAAAAAGCGGTGGAGAAAGTCGAGCAGCACATCGCCGACGCGCTCTCCAAAGGCGCGGTCTGTCTGACCGGCGGCAAACGCAGCGCATTGGGCGGAACGTTTTTCGAACCGACTGTCTTAAGCGGCGTAACGGCGCAAATGGCGGTGGCGCGCGAAGAAACCTTCGGGCCGTTGTGTCCTGTGTTCCGCTTTGAAACCGAAGCCGAAGTCATCGAGGCTGCGAACAATACGGAATACGGTTTGGCGGCCTACCTCTTCACCTCCGACACCGCCCGCCAATGGCGCGTCGGCGAAGCCTTGGAATACGGCATGGTCGGCATCAATACCGGCTTAATCAGCAATGAAGCGGCACCGTTCGGCGGCGTGAAACGCAGCGGGCTGGGACGCGAAGGCAGCAAATACGGTGCGGACGAATATTTGGAATTGAAATATTTGTGTATCGATGTGGCGTATTGAGTTTGCTACTAGAAGCAACAGGTCGTCTGAAAAACAAATTTCATTGAAACCTTGTTTTCAGACGACCTTTTTCATATAGTGGATTAACAAAAATCAGGACAAGGCGACGAAGCCGCAGACAGTACAGATATAGTGGATTAAAATTGCAATGATACGGCGTTGCCAACGCCCTTATGTACTACCCGTACACGGCGGACGTTGCCGCCTTGTCTCATTTTTATTTTAATCCACTATAGTACGGAACCGATTCACTTGGTGCCTCAGCACCTTAGAGAATCGTTCTCTTTGAGCTAAAGCGAGGCAACGCCGTACCGATTTAAAGTTAATCCACTATACTATCCCGCCAGCCACAGCGATACCGTATAAATCACCAGTCCGACCAGTCCGCCGACGAGCGTGCCGTTGATGCGGATATATTGCAAATCCTTGCCCACACTCAATTCCAGTTTTTCCACCATCAGGCGGCTGTCCCAGCCTTTGACCTTGTCCGCGACGAACAAAGCGGCCTTATCTTTATAACGCATCACAAAATCCCGAACCAAAAGCGAAATCCGCACATCCGCCCGACGCATAAATTGCGGGTATGCTTGGGCTTGCGAACGCATATGATGCAGCAGCTTTTCCAGTTGCGCTTGGCACAAAGAGTCTTGTTTTTCCACATCTTCCCGCGCCCAGTCCAAAATGCCGCGCCATAAGGTCATGATTTGACGTTGCAGTGCGGGCGATTGCGTGAGCTGTTTTTTGAATTTGTCCAAGCGGCGGTGCCACAGGTGCGATGCGGTCAGGCGTTCGGTCAGTTCGTCGTATTGCACCAAGAATTGTCGGCGCAGCGCGTTGTCCTGCTTGTCCGCAGTTGCCAAATAGCCGTCTATCCATGCCAACGCTTTTTCTGCCGCCCAATCATCGACTTTCTCCACCAAGGTCGATTTCACCGCCGCTTTAAGCTTGTCCCAAGTTCCGGGATTGTCGCCTTCGATTTTCGCCGCCCATTCGCGCAGGTTCTGCTCCAGCATTTCACGGGTTTCCGGCGTTTTCAGCCAACGCCGAATCTGACGGAGCAGGCTTTCAAACGCTTTTTCGTGCATCCCTTGCGCTTTCAGCAGCCGCAAACCGTCGACAAGCGCGTTGCCGATTTGTCCGCCGCTGTAACGTTCTTCCAGCAGCATCGCCGTGAAACGCGCCATCTGTTCCGGTTTGGCGATGGCGAGCAGGGTCGGAATCTGCTTGGAAAGCCACGGCAGCCAGTGCGATTTCACGTCTTCGCCGTCCAGCCATTTCAATAATTTATCGCTGGGCTGTGCTTGGTAAATGCGCATGGCGATGGGTTTGCCCTGCAAAAAATTGTGTTCGATAAACCGTCCCAATTCATCGCCGATACGCGCCTGATTACGCGGCAAAATCGCGGTATGGGGAATCGGCAGGCCGAGGGGTCGTCTGAAAAGCGCGGTTACGGCAAACCAGTCCGCCAGCGCACCCACCATCGCTGCTTCGGCAAACGCTTTGACAAATCCCAACCAAGGATATTGGCGCACATAAACGGCGGAGGCTGCAAACAGCCCGCACGCGGCGAGCAGCAAGCCCGTCGCCCAACGCCTGCTTTTTGCCAATTTTTTGCGCGCCTCATTTAAGCGGACTTGTTCCGAAAGGGTGTGCATTTCTATTCCTGTCTTTTTTGTCTTTAGAGGGTTGCGAATAGATTGATTATTTTTTAATCAGCTAAAAATATTCAATAGGTTTCAAAATATTATCCAAGTTTTCCACAGAATGCACACATCAATCCGAATGCGGGTTGTGAGCAATATTTTGTATTGCCTGTTTTTTAATCATGATATTTTTATTTTGGAAAATCAAAAGGAAAGGAGAGTTGTTCACAAGCTGTTCACATGATTCTGCGGTATGGCTGTGTACAGGTTTTCAGACGACCTTTATGCCGTCCAGCCTGAAACCGAAACCCAAAGCCGCCACAAGGCCCAAGCCGCCACCGTCAACCCTGCCAACAGGCGGATACTGCGTTTTTGCAAAAGCGTTTTCAACTGCGCTGCAAAGATGCCCATCGCCAAAAGGTTGGGCAGCGTGCCGAGCGAAAAAGCCAACATATATAAAGCACCGTGAACCGCGCTGCCGCTGCCCAAGGCGTAAAGCGACGCGCTGTAAACCAGGCCGCACGGCAGCCAGCCCCAGAGCATCCCCACGCCGAAACAGGCTGGGACGGAACGGATGGGCAAAAGCTTGTTTAAAAAAGGATTCAGCCGCTTCCATATCGGTTTGCCGATGCGTTCGATACGCGTTGCCGCCGTCGAAATCCCCGCCAGATAAAGCCCTAAAAGCAACAACAGAATGTTTGCCGCGATATACAGGCCCTGCTGCAACACACGGGTGTCATCCAAAGAAATCCCTGCCTGCCCGATCAGTCCGACTAGGAAGCCGATGAGGACATAGCTGCTTACACGTCCTAAGTTCAACAGGACAATCAATCCGAAACGGTTGAGGTTGGGCGGAAGCTGCAAGGCAAATGCGCTGCTTAACCCGCCGCACATACCGACGCAGTGGCCGCCGCCGAAAAAACCGAGCAGAAACAGAGTGAGGAAGGTAAGGTTTTCGTCCATATCAGATATATTTGAAATTGTTATCAGGCTGTTTCGTATTGTATCAACAACGGAGGAATGAGGATAAGAAAGGATGGAATAGGGGCGGATTATTGCGAATCCGTTTGGAAAGGTCGTCTGAAAATCGCTTTGTCTTGATTGGAGGCATCGGATTTTCAGACGACCTTTAGACTGCCCGATATTTATAAAGCTTTATTTTGAGGAAAATAATTTGATTTCATTTGAAAACAAAATGTTAAACAATTCGAATATTTCTGAACAGGATACCGAAGAAGCAAGCAAATGTTTGCATATTATCGAGATTCGGTTAAAATTATCGAAAACTATATAAATAATAATCAAAATCATTAAATATTATTCAATCTGTTTTCGGTAAAACCTTTCCGAGGTCGTCTGAACATTTTCAGACGACGCTGTCTGACATTCCGCCACACAAGGAATCCGTTATGAAGTCAGTCAAAGTCAACACCCTTGCCGCCTGCATTGCCGCCATCGGTTTTTCTCCCATCATTTATGCGGCCGATAATACGCCGACCGTCATTCTCGATACCGTTACCGTCAAAGGCACGCGCAATAAAGACGAAATCGGTAAAAACCGGGTTTATACCCGCGAAATCGTCAATCTTTACAAAGGCAAAAACGAAGTCGAAACCTTCAAGGGCAACACCGTATCCGACCTTTTGAGCGGTATGTCCGGCGTGTACAGCGGCGACGCGCGCAACAGCGGTGCGCTGGACCCAAATATACGCGGCGTACAGGGACAGGGACGGATTCCCGTTACCATCGACGGCACTGAGCAGGCGATTACCGTCTGGCGCGGCTACGCGGGTGCAAACAACCGCAACTACGTCGATCCCAACATCATCAGCAGCGTTTCCATCGAAAAAGGCCCCTCGTTCAGCCGCGATATGAAAAGCGGCATAGGCGGCTCCGTCGCCCTGAAAACCATAGATGCCGACGATATTGTCCCCGAAGGGCAGAAATACGGATTTGAAGTGAAGGCGGAGGCTTCCAACAATTCCATCAAGCGGCGTGAGAATGCTTATGAACATTCAGTCGATTATCGAACCTTGCCTGTTCCCGCAGTAGCGACGGGCGGTATTTGGCGTTCATTTTTTGACGATACCGACCGAATCGACCAGCGTTTCAACGGACGCAATAAATTTGGGGAAGATAAAGCCTACCGCATTGCCGCTGCCACCAAGCAGGACAATTTCGATGCCATGCTCGCCTATGCCTACCGCAGTAAAGGCAATTATTTTTCCGGCAAAAAAGGGGCGGAACGCTACGGCTATATCGGTCCTTGGACACAAGAAACTTTAGACGAATTAAAACGTCGTCAAGAAGAAGCCGCTGCCAAGGGCGAGAAATTTTACGGCAGTGAAAACATGCTGGGCGCACCTGATATTTCAAAAATCGGGCTTTTCTACCATCCGGGTGGAGAAGTCAGCAATACCTCACTCGAAACCAAATCATGGGTAGGTAAAACCACCTTCCGTCTGCCGAACCGCCAAACGCTCAAATTCGGCCTGCGCCATACTGATTCCACGTTCGGCGAAATCATGCCTTCGCGTATTATCGGCCCCATCAGTTGGGACGCTTCCGTCCTCAATAAAATTGCCGAATGGCCGCTGGCTTGGGTCAAGCAGCGTTCCTACAATATCGACTATTCGTGGAAGCCTGAGGGCAGCCGTTGGATAGATTTCGATGCCACACTTTGGACGACGCGCACCAAATCCAAAACCAATACCGCAGGCGGCTCGCCCGGCGATACCGTTTATGAGGACAACAAATTTCAAATAGCATGGGACGAATACGACAGATGGCAGAAATACACTCCCGCAGAGCGGCAGGAATTGCTGGATGCAGGCTTTGAAACCCCCAAACCGCCCAAACCTGAAACGCCCAATACCAACGGCAGGTTCAACACCATCGAAGGCAACGCCTATTACGCCCGTAACAACCGGACAGGCTTTCAATTTTCCAACCGTATGAAATTGAGCGACAAACTGTCGTTGACCTTGATGGGCGATTTTCAAAACGAAAAACTGACATCGCGCAATGATTTTTCAGACGAGCTGGAGCGGGGAGGATACGACAAATATCGGGAAGAACTCGAAAACAGCACCATCAGGGCAAATTATGAATTGAACCAATACGGTGTACCTCGAAACGGCAAGCGGCGAGAATACAATCTGGGCTTCAATTTCCGCTACGAACCCTTCCGCTGGCTGACTTTGACGGCAGGCGGGCGATATACCAATTTCCAACTTCAGGATAAAAGCAGACGTTTGGAAAGCGGCACGAATAAGACCGGCGATCCGTTAGAAATGAACAGGGGGATAAAATATTCGATCGGCAGGGTTGCCACGCCGCAAGAATACGCGGATTACAAGGCAATTGACGATGCTTTGGCAAATGGCAGTCTTGATTATGCTTTATATATGGCGGACGAATATTCAGAACAAAGAAAAAAACATAAACAAATTAGCCTGACTTCGTTTCAAGTCAATTCGCAATATATTCCGACTTTGACAGATGATCGCGAAACATGGGTCAATCCTAATGAAAAGGTGGATTTCTATTGGTTGAAAGACGATAAAGGTCGTCTGAATATGCAGGATCATCCCCTTACCAATGGCAGCATTCCTGATTTGCACACCAAAGTTGCCAATCCTGTATATGACCCGTCTATTCCAGACAGTCCGCAATTTGTACCTAAATACTACGCAGCCAGTGCAAGTGTTTACACAACGCCAATGACCGAAGCCGAAAGACAGAGGGCAATGAAGCAGAAGGGCAGCGGTTGGGTACCCGCATTTTCTGCCACTGTCAATTTTACTGATTACAGCCGCGCCTATTTGCGCTATACCGAAACCCTGCGCTACCCCAGCATTTTTGAAGGGACTTACGGCTTTTCTACCGCCGCCGGCTCATTCAACCGCATGGGCTATGGCTGGCGGCCCGAACACGCCAAAAACTGGGAAGTGGGCTATATTCATGATTTAACGGGGCTGTTACCGAAAATGAAAAAAGCGGATTTCCGCGTCAATTACTTCCATAACAAGACCGAAAACGTTATCGATAGGGACAGCAATCTCGAATTCGAACAATTCGACAGACAAATCCGCAGTGGTGTCGAGCTGTCCACCCGCTTCGATACCGGACGCGTCTTCGGCAGCCTGAACGTATTCCGCAGCCTGGAAAACAAAATGTGCGACGAAAATTTCACTTGGACATCCGCAACAGAGGGCATGGTTGATTCAAGCTATTTTGTGAAAAACGGTAAGACTATGAATCGTCCTGTCTGCAACCACGGCGGCTTGACCGATTCGGGCTATCTGGCAAGCGCGCTTCAACCTCGTTGGTCGATTGATGCCGAATTGGGCAGCCGTTTCCTTGCCAACAAACTGGAAACAGGCGTGCGCCTCCATTACCACAGCCGCGTCTATGAAAACCGCAACGATGCTTGGCAGCCATTCTACGATGTGCGCAATAAATATCTGAATGACAATATGAAGCCCCCGCATAACGATATGCGCTGGCAGCCTGTCGCCGTATGGGATGCCTACCTGCGCTACAAAATCGGCAAAAACCTGACTGCCGAACTGGTGGGCAGTAATCTGACCAACCGCTACTACCTCGACCCGATGAGCCGCTCCTATCTGCCCGCACCGGGTAGAACCATCAGGATAGGGATTACAGGCAAGTTCTAAAGTAATTTCAAATTAGGATTTCCCCGTATTTCGATATTGGGAAGAGGATATTCAGGGGCTTTGTCATCAAAGCAGAATACAAGTTTTAAGCACTCGAGGTCGTCTGAAAACGAATTTTCAGACGACCTCGAGGGTTTCTGTTGCATAAGCTGTCAGCTAAGGAGTCGGTTTTGTAAGAGTGCTATTTTTATCCTGAATACACGTTATAATACGAACCTTATTCCCAACCCGATTTGAGATTCTGTTTTCAGACGACCTTTAAGATAAAAGGTCGTCTGAAAACGTTTGTCCCGTCCATACGCATCCGCCGAACTATGATTCCATCCGATTTCATTGACGAGCTTCTGGCCAAAGTCGATATTGTCGATATTATCGACGAGCAGGTTCCGCTGAAGAAGGGCGGGGCGAACTATATGGCTTGTTGTCCGTTCCATAAGGAAAAGACGCCGTCGTTTTCAGTCAGTCCGACCAAGCAGTTTTATCATTGTTTCAGTTGCGGGGCGCATGGTTCGGCGATTGGTTTTGTGATGGAACATCAGGGGCTGTCGTTTCCGGAGGCGGTGCAGTTTCTGGCTGACCGTGTGGGCATGGCTGTGCCTAAAGTGCGCGGGCAGAACGATAATCCTGAAGTCCGTGCCGAACGTAAGAAGAAACAGCAGACGCTGGAGGAAACGACGGCTGCGGCGGCTGATTTTTATGCGCAACAGTTGAAATTCAATCCGGCGGCGAAAGCTTATTTGGACAAGCGCGGCTTGAGCGCGGAAGTCATCGCGCATTATGGTTTGGGCTACGCACCCGACGGCTGGCAGCCTTTGGCGCAAGTGTTCCAGCCGTACCCGAATACTGCGTTGGTGGATACGGGTATGGTGATTGACAATGAGGGGCGGCATTATGACCGATTCCGTCATCGGATTATGTTCCCCATCCGCAATCCGCGCGGGCAGGTAATCGGTTTCGGCGGCAGGGTGTTGGACGACTCGAAGCCGAAATATTTGAATTCGCCCGATACTCCTCTGTTTGATAAGGGGAAAAACCTTTACGGATTGTATGAAGGTCGTGCTGCGGTCAAAGACGCAGGGCGGATTTTGGTGGTCGAAGGCTATATGGACGTGGTCGCACTGGCGCAGTTCGGCGTGGGCTACGGCGTAGCGGCTTTGGGCACGGCGACGACGGCGGAACACGTCAAAATCCTGATGCGGCAGGCGGACAGTATTTATTTCTGTTTCGACGGCGACAGCGCGGGACGGAAGGCGGCTTGGCGCGCGCTGGAAAATGCGTTGCCGCAGTTGAAAGACGACAAATCGCTGCATTTTTTGTTCTTACCCGAAGAACACGACCCCGACAGCTACATCCGCGCCTATGGAAAAGCGCAATTTGAAGATGCGCTGTTGAATCAAAGCAAGCCGCTGTCGGAATATTTCTGGGAACATCTTTCAGACGACCTCAATCTCAATACGCAGGAAGGTAAGGCGGAATTGGTGAAAACCAGTTCGCCGCTTTTGGCGCAAATTACCGCGCCGGCATTGGCTTATCTGTTGAAACAACGGCTTAGCGAGCTGGTCGGCATCGATCCCGACAATCTCGCCCAACTGCTGGGGCAGGAAGCGCCGAAGCGGCACGTCAAACAAAAAAGCTACAAACTGCCTCCGATTTCCGTCAAACAGCCGGTCATGCTGACGCTGGTGCAACGGCAAATCCGCAGCCTCTTGATAAATCCGGATTGGGCTGCATATATAGACCTGCCCGATTATTTGGCATTGGACGGCGATTTCGCCTGCCTTGCCAATCTTGCCGAAACCATTAAAAGCCATGCCGCCGTACCTGCTACCGCGCAGGTTTTAGAGTATATGCGCGGTTCTCCTTACGAAGAAACCGTGAACCAAATCTTCCAATCGACACTCTATTCTGAAGAAATGGAAGGCGGAGGCGAAGAAGACCGCGAGAACTTCCAAATCGGCATGAAGAAACTCCTTAACGAGTTGAAATACCAACAAATCGAAACCCTCAAGCAGAAAAGCCTGCAATCGGGTTTGAATGAAAATGAAAAAAAACTCTTGCTGTCGCTTTTGACGGCAAAGCAAAATTGAACGAACGGCAATCCCAGCCGAATCCAGCAACCTTCAGATCGTCAGAAAAGCATTGTCCCAAGCTGCGAATATGATCCCGCAGAACACCCGTTCCAAAGAGCTTTCAGACGACCTCAGAGTGATAACTTAACAGATTGACTTTAAATCGGTTTTCACTCTGTTCCGCCTTCAGGTGCATCATGCAAACCGTCGGCACACCATCAGATCAAGAAAGTAATCCATGTCTAAAGACCAAAATCACGAAGACTATCAAGAACAGGACGACAACCGTCCGCTGACCCTCGAAGAGCAGCGCGCCCGCCTGCGCCAGCTCATCATTATGGGTAAGGAACGCGGCTACATCACTTATTCCGAAATCAACGACGCATTGCCCGACGATATGTCCGATGCGGATCAAATCGACAACATCGTCAGCATGATTTCCGGCTTGGGCATCCAAGTGACCGAGCAGGCGCCTGATGCGGAAGACATTTTGTTGAGCGACAACGCCGCCGCCGTAACCGACGACGATGCCGTTGCCGAAGCCGAAGCCGCCTTGTCCAGCGCGGACTCCGAGTTCGGCAGAACCACCGATCCCGTGCGTATGTATATGCGCGAAATGGGGCAGGTTGACCTGCTGACCCGCGAAGACGAAATCATCATCGCCAAAAAAATCGAAAACGCCCTGAAAAACATGGTGCAGGCGATTTCCGCCTGTCCGGGTTCTATCGCTGAAATCCTCGAGCTGATCGAGCAAGTCCGCAAGGATGAAATCCGCGTGGACGAAGTGGTCGAAGCCATCATTGACCCGAACGAAGTGTTGCTTAACGAATTGGGCTTGGGACACTTGGAAAGCGCGTCAAATGATGACGATTCCGGCAGCAGCGACGAAGATGAAGAGGATGAAGACGAAGATGACGACGATTCCGGCAGCGATGCCGAAGCCATGTCCGCCGCCCATCTTGCCGAATTGAAGCAAAAAGTGCTGGATCATTTCGCCTTCATCGAAAGCGAATACGGCAAGATGATCAAAAAGCTGGAAAAACACGACAGCCGCCACCCCGATTATCTGGCACACCGCGACGCCATCGCCAACAAGCTCTTGGAAGTCCGCTTCGCCACCCGCCAAATCGAAAGCCTCAGCGGCAACCTGCGCAGCCGTGTCGAAAACATCCGCAAGCTTGAACGCGAGATCCGCGACATCTGTCTTGACCGCGTCCATATGGAACGCGACTACTTCATCCAAAACTTCCTGCCCGAGATCACCAATCTGAAATGGGTGGAAGAGGAAGTCGCCAAAGGCAGAGTCTGGAGCGACGCACTCGACCGCTTCCGCCACGCCATCCTCGAAAAACAAACCGAGTTGGCGAACATGGAAAAAGAAACCCGTATTTCCATCGAAGAGCTGAAAGACATCAACAAAAACATGGTGTCGAGCGAAAAAGAAACCGCAGCCGCCAAGCAGGAAATGATTCAGGCAAACTTGCGTCTGGTGATTTCCATCGCCAAAAAATACACCAACCGCGGTTTGCAGTTCCTTGATTTGATTCAGGAAGGCAATATCGGCTTGATGAAAGCGGTCGATAAATTCGAATACCGCCGTGGCTACAAATTCTCCACCTACGCAACATGGTGGATCCGTCAGGCGATTACCCGCTCGATTGCCGACCAAGCGCGCACCATCCGTATTCCGGTGCACATGATCGAAACCATCAACAAGATGAACCGCATCTCCCGCCAGTATCTGCAAGAAACCGGCGAAGAGCCCGATTCCGCCAAACTTGCCGAGTTGATGGAAATGCCGGAAGACAAAATCCGCAAAATCATGAAAATCGCCAAAGAGCCTATTTCGATGGAAACCCCGATCGGCGACGACGACGATTCGCACTTGGGCGACTTCATCGAGGATGCCAACAACGTTGCTCCTGCAGACGCGGCGATGTACACCAGCCTGCACGAAGTCACCAAAGAAATCCTCGAAAGCCTGACCCCGCGCGAAGCCAAAGTCCTGCGTATGCGCTTCGGTATCGACATGAATACCGACCACACGCTCGAAGAAGTCGGCAAACAGTTTGACGTAACCCGCGAACGTATCCGTCAAATCGAAGCCAAAGCCCTGCGCAAACTGCGTCATCCGACCCGCAGCGACCGCCTCAGAAGCTTCCTCGACAGCGAAGACAGCAAACTGTAAAACAGCAAACCGCAGGTTTTATCCCTGCGGTTTTTTATGGGTATGAGGTCGTCTGAAATAGTGATTGTACGTTTTCAGACGACCTTTTGTGTTCATTACACTATGTTTGTTTAAAATCAGTAGCGCGGGCTTTGCCCGCGAATAATAGGGAAAGTTTCAGCAGTTTTTTACTTATTATCTTCAGCTCTTTTACTCATCATCTTGGTGGGCAAAGCCCACGCTACGACTTTAACAGCAAACCGCAGGTTTCATACCTGCGGTTTTTTATATGCCAGAGGTCGTCTGAAATAGTGATTGTACGTTTTCAGACGACCTGTTTTGTGTTCATTACACTATGTACACTATGTTTGTTTAAAACCCGTAGCGTGGGCTTTGCCTGTGAATAATAGAGAAAGTTTTAGCAGTTTTTTTGCTCATAAATCCTCGTGGGTAAAGCCCACGCTACAAGACGATATCATTCTTGAATCGGCTGGCAATCAAAACATGGTTGCAAAAAAAGGTCGTCTGAAAAACCGATTTCCCTGTTTTTCAGACGACCTTTCATTTGTTTTGACTCTTCAGCCCAATTCTTTCAATTTTCGGCTCAAAATGCCGTGTATTTCCAGCGCCGTTTCGTAGCGGTCTTCTTTGGCAGGAACCGGCTCCAGAAAATGCAGCTCCACCTTGCTGGAAGGCTGGCTGATGATCATGCAGATGGATTGCCACAGGCTGGTATCGCCCACATAAGCCGCCTGAAGGTTCGGACTGGTGCCGTCGGGATTGGGGTAGCGGCAGAGCATGGGGATAATGGAAACGCCTGCATCGTAGGCAGTTTGGAAAAAGCTGGGCTTGAACGGGAGGATTTCATAACCTTCCGTACTCGTCCCTTCCGGGAAAATGGTTACGGTATCGCCGTTTTTGAGGGCTTCGGTTACCGTGGCGATTTTAGCGGTATTGCCTTTGGTGCCCTTATTGCGTGAAACGTAAACGGTCTGCGCCTGCGTGGCGAGATAGCCGACTACCGGCCATTTGGCGACATCGTCTTTCGCCACAAACCGACCCGGAAATGCGCCGTTGACTGCCATGATGTCTAACCAAGAGATATGGTTGCTGATTAACAACTGCGCCTGCCCTTCCTGAGGCAGCGTGCCGAAGGTTTCCAGCTTCATGCCGCATGAAGCGAGGACGCGCAGCGACCAGATTTGGATGGCGCGCAGTTTGCGCCGTTTGCTGTAAAAGGGAAACAGGAAGAACATTTCCGCCATACCGTAAAGCAGGCAGATGCCGATGCAGAGTAGGCGGAAGGTAAAACGTAGTTTGGCAATCATAAGGTTGTGGTGTGTGCAATCTTGGTATAGAGTGAAACCGCTAAAAATCAATTATTTGCTGATTTCACAATAGTTGAGGTCGTCTGAAAAGGTTTTCAGACGACCTTTTGGTCTTTATGGTTTAGGGGCAAAACGTTGGAGGTAACGGTCTGCCAAGCGGGTGATGTCCATCATGATGAGCACGTCGGCGCAGTTGAACGCTTCATCGACGCAAGGCTCGCCGCAGAACCATGCGCCCGCATTGAGGTAGCCTTTAATCAGCTGCGGGACGTCCGGTTTGTCCGACGGGGTAATTTCGTCCCACTTGAGCGGATTGAGCGGCTTGACGCACCATTTTTCAGGCGCGAGGTATTTGGATTTCAGGGCATGATACAGACCCGCCGCATCGCTGCCGCCGTCGTGCATATCAATGCTGCCGCAGCCTATCATGAAGCGCAGGTTTTCATCTTTCATGAATTTGACCAACCCCGACCACAAAAGCATGACCAAACCGCCGTTGCGGTAGTCGGGATGGGTGCAGGCGCGTCCGAGTTCGACGGTTTGCGGCAAGATGTCTTTCAAAGGGGACAAGTCAAATTCGTGTTCGCTATACCAGCCGCCGACTTTTTTAGCGGTTTCTTCGGTAATCAGGCGGTAGCAGCCGATGACTTCTCCGGTGGCGTCGTCGAATGCGAGGAGGTGGTGGCAATGTTCGTCGTAAGGATCGACATCGCGACCGTCGTCGCTTTCGATTTCCGCACCCAGCTCTTGGGCGAATACTTGATAACGCAAGCGTTGTGCTGCTTCAATTTCCGCCTGCGTTTCCGCAAGGCGCACGCTCAGACCGATTTTGGGGCCGGTTTGGTTGAAACGGCTGGAGGACATTTGACTTCCTGTCGGATGAAAAGAGTTGATTATAGCGGATATGGCAGAGGATTTATATTTCTACCCCTTTGGATGCCTTCATTTGCCGGTTGTCAGGTGGAAAGTGTTGGTAAAAGGTCGTCTGAAAACACCTTGGTGTAATTTATAAGATTGCCCAGTATGGCAAAAGCGACGTAACGGACCACTGATTTAAATCAATCATTAATTACATATAATTAATAATATTGTAATAATACTATACAATATAACTAATTCTAAATAATTAAATATAATTATTTGGGATTAGTTAGTATTGTTAAAAATTCAAAAATGGAGAATGAAAAAGATGAAACTAAACTTATCCGTCAAACCGCTGTGTTTGGTGTTATCCCTTGTTTTTGCAAATGTTTGTGTTGCAGAAGGTATTGCGACAGGAACGATGCACAAAAATGGTTCTGCTGCGTTGGGCAAAGACTCGAAGGCAGGGGAGAATGCGACTGCGTTGGGCGACAAAGCGGCTGCGGCGGGTTATAAGTCTGTTGCTGCCGGCTATGATTCAAACGCTTCGGGTTTGAGCGCGTCGGCATTTGGCAGTGAGGCTAAGGCGGAAGCATTGCGGACGGTTGCCGTCGGTTTCAGGGCGAATGCAAAAGGAACCAATGATATTGCCGTCGGCGGCGCATCGAAGGCTTCCGGCGGACAGTCGGTGGCGGTCGGTTTGATGTCGCAGGCAACAGGTTTGCGTTCTATCGCGGTCGGCGAAAGCGCGAAGGCTGCCGATATTGATGCGGTTGCGTTTGGACGCGGAAGCGAAGCCAATGCGCTCAGTTCCACCGCTGTCGGGGATAGGGCAAAAGCCAATGGTACGCAGGCGGTTGCGCTGGCATCTGCTGCCGAGGCAAACGGTTATCAAGCGGTTGCAGTCGGTACGCGCGCGGTTGCCGAGGAAACCAACAGCGTGGCATTGGGCGTAGAATCTTCGTCCACCGCGCTCAACGGTCTTGCCGCCGGTACGCGCGCACGGGTACGGAAATCCGGCGGAACGGCTTTGGGCGCAGGTGCTGCCGCATTTGAGGAAAAATCCGCTGCTTTGGGCTACAAAGCGGAAGCGCGTCAACAAAACTCCGTAGCGCTCGGTACGGACAGCGTTGCCGATACTGCGGCAGGCGTTGCAGGTCATGACTTTGCTACCGGCGCGGCAAGTACGGAAACAGGCAGAACATGGGTATCGACTTTAGGTGCGGTATCTGTCGGCAGCGAACAAAACAGCCGCCAGATTACTAATGTTGCTGCGGGTAAGGAGGATACGGACGCGGTCAACGTTGCCCAAGTGAAGAGCCTTGCCCGCCAAAGCCAAAGCAGCCTTGCCGCAGCCGAGAGCAATCACCAGACACAAATCGCCGCTTTGCGCAACGAGGCCAAAGTCCGTATGGATAAACTTGAAGAGCGCGCCGATTCAGGCTCCGCCGCTGCAATCGCGGTCGGCAGCCTCGGACAGGCATATCAGCCGGGACAAGGCGCGGTTTCCGTCGCAAGCGGTATCTGGCGCGGTAAAAGCGGTTACGCCGTAGGTATTTCCAAAGTATCCGCCAGCGGCAAATGGCTGGTTAAAGGCTCGGCAGTCGGCGCGGCGAAAGGCGGTGCGGGCGGCGGCGCCAGCGTAACCTACCTCTGGTAATCGTCGTTAGACGTATTGTCGAAAGGTCGTCTGAAAACATTCCGTTTCGTCGAAACCGTGTTTTTCAGACGACCTCGTTCTTGATAATTCCATATTTGTCCCAATTTTGTAGGAGTTATTAATTTTCGAAAGAACAAAATGAAACCCAAATATGCTCCGCTTTTCCAATCTTTCACACTCAACAACGGCGTAACCGTCAAAAACCGCCTCGCCGTTGCGCCCATGACCCATTTCGGTTCGCACGCCGATGGTTTAATCAGTGACCAAGAACGCACGTTTCTCGGCAATCGCGCAGGTGATATAGGTCTCTTTATCTCCGCCGCCACTTTGGTTCAAGAAGGCGGCAAAGCCTTTCGCGGACAGCCCGAAGCTACGGGTGAAAACTGCCTCGACAGCCTGAAAGAAACCGCCCAAATCATTCAAAAACAAGGTGCAAAAGCGATTTTGCAAATCCATCACGGCGGCTCCCAAGCGATGGTAGAACTCAACCACCGCGACAAAATCAGTGCGTCCGCCAGCGAAAAGGATGGAGCGCGTGAAGCGAGTGCCGCAGAAGTGGAAGAACTCATCGCCTCCTTCGCCCAAGCTGCCGATTTGGCACTTCGCGCAGGCTTTGACGGTGTGGAAATCCACGGCGCGAACGGCTATTTAATCCAACAGTTTTACTCCGCCCAAAGTAATCGCCGTAACGACCAATGGGGCGGCAGCTTGGAAAACAGAATGCGCTTCCCACTCGCCGTCGTCGATGCCGTTGCCGCAGTTCGTGAAAAACACCAACGCAACGACTTCATTATCGGCTACCGTTTCTCGCCCGAAGAAGCAGGCGAAGACGGGTTGACCATGACCGAAACCGGCGCACTGATTGACGCCTTGGTGCAAAAGCCGCTGCAATATCTGCACGTTTCCTTATGGGAATTCGACAAGAAAATCCGACGCGGCGGCGATACGGCGCAAACCCGTATGCAGTTTATCCACGACCGTATCAACGGCAAGCTGCCTCTTATCGGCGTGGGCAACCTGTTTACCGCTGATCAAATTTTGGCGGCGTTTGAAACCGGCTGGGCGGAATTTATCGCACTGGGCAAAACCGTCATGATCAATCCGCACATCGCCACACAAATCAGCGAAGGCCGCGAAGCCGAAATCGAAACGCAACTCGACCCGACGCGCGCCGACCATTACGGTTTGCCCGACATCCTGTGGGAATTTTCCGCCAGCGGTACCCAATCTTGGCTGCCGCCGGTAATGTTTGTTTGAACAATTCAGCCGCCTACCCATTTTTTGAGCGGGGTAGGGGATGAAATTACCGTTATAGCTAAAGAGGTCGTCTGAAAAACGTTTTCAGACGACCTCTTTCTTGTCCGACAAAATGCTATGTTTTTCAGTTACAATACGCGCTTACTATAATGATCGACAGTTTGAAGAGACGCGATGAAAGAACATAAGGCCCGGAAACGCTTCGGGCAGAATTTTTTGCAGGACACGCGCATTATTGCCGATATTGTCAACGCAGTGCGTCCGCAGGCGGATGATGTGGTGATTGAGATCGGGCCGGGCTTGGCGGCGATTACCGAGCCTTTGGCGAAGAAACTGAACTGCCTGCACGTTATCGAAATCGACCGCGACATCGTACGTCGTCTGAAAACGCTGCCGTTTGCGGATAAGCTCGTGATTCATGAAGGCGATGTATTGCAGTTTGATTTCAACAGCATCGCGGGCAAAAAGAAAATCGTCGGCAATCTGCCGTACAACATTTCCACGCCGCTTTTGTTCAAGCTGGCGGAAGTGGCGGACGATGTCATCGATATGCACTTTATGCTGCAAAAAGAAGTGGTCGAACGCATGGTTGCCGAGCCGAAAAGCAACGACTACGGCCGCTTGGGCGTGATGCTGCAATATTTTTTCGATATGGAACTGCTGATTGACGTGCCGCCCGAATCGTTCGACCCAGCGCCGAAAGTGGATTCGGCGGTGGTGCGCATGATTCCGGTGAAACACCGCATCGGCAAGGCGGACGATTTCGAGCATTTCGCCAAACTGGTGAAACTCGCCTTCCACCAACGCCGCAAAACCATACGCAACAATCTGAAAGAGCTTGCCTGTGACGAGGATTTGCAGGCAGTCGGCATCAGCCCGCAAGACCGCGCCGAACATATCGCGCCGGAGAAATATGTGGAACTGAGCAATTATCTCGTCCGTAAGGTCGTCTGAAAAAATGAGGGGATGGAATGCTTAAAAAATATCTTTGGGGCGGGGTAGTCATATTCATTGCAGGTACGGTGTTTGCCTCAGGCGGTATCGGTGGGAAGAAAGGTGATTTGCTGAGGAAGGCAAAGGCTGGTGATGCAGATGCACAATATATGCTGGCAGAGCAGTTGGAAATGACCACTGACCCTGTGAATCTCAAGAAGAGTGAGTTTTACTATTGGCTCAAGAAAGCTGCAAAAAACGGCAATGGTCAGGCACAGGATTTACTCCATGATATTGATGCCGAATATGATAGAAAGGCTTTGGAAGACGAACTTGCACCTAACGGTTCGCAAAAATTGATGGATGAAGTCGCCAAGCTGGAAAGGCAGAAACGGAAAAATTATCCGTTAATCAAGGAAAAATTGTTTAAAGCGGGGACGTTGGGAAATTTTTCAGCTCTGGTGAAAACCGCATGGCTATTTGGAAATCAGGATGCTGCGCGGGAATATGGCGTGCCTTTCCATCCTTTGAAAGCCTGTATTTTGTCGGTATATACCAATAATCGTTATGGTGATCTGAATAAGGATGCAATGGATGTATTGTGCAGCGGTATTTACTATGAACACAATGCGAAAAAAATAGATGGCTATGTTAAACGTATCGAAGATAAACCAGCCAAAATCTGGTCAATTTTAGAGAATGTAAAATAAACATGATTAAATTCAAAAATGTACATAAACATTTCAAAGACCTGCACGTCATCAACGGCGTCAATCTGGAAGTGAAGCAGGGTGAAGTGGTGGTGGTTTGCGGACCTTCGGGCAGCGGCAAATCGACGCTCATCCGTACCGTCAACCAGCTTGAAAGCATTGAGAGCGGCGAGATTTGGGTGGATGGTATCAATGTTGCCGATCCGCAAACGGATTTGAACAAGGTGCGTGAGGAAGTGGGTTTTGTGTTTCAAGGCTTCAATCTGTATCCGCATCTGACCGTATTGGAAAACATCATCCTGTCGCCGATGAAGGTGAAAAAACAAAGCCGCGAACAGGCTGAGGAAAAGGCGATGGAGCTGTTGGAACGCGTGGGTTTGGCGCATAAAAAAGACGCTTTCCCCAGCCAGCTTTCCGGCGGTCAGCAGCAGCGCGTGGCGATTGCGCGCGGGTTAGCGATGGAGCCACGCGTGATGCTGTTTGACGAACCGACTTCCGCGCTCGACCCGGAAATGGTCGGCGAGGTGTTGAAAGTGATGCAGGACTTGGCGGAAAGCGGCATGACCATGATGTGTGTTACGCATGAAATGGGCTTTGCGCGCGAAGTGGCAGACCGCATTATTTTCGTGGATAAAGGGCAGATTTTGGAAAACGAAACGCCTGAAGAGTTTTTTACCAATCCGAAACACGAACGCGCCAAACAGTTCTTGCAGCAAGTAATGACGCATTAACAGTTTGCCAAAAGGTCGTCTGAAAGACAGATTTGGGCTTTCAGACGACCTTTGGTGAATGCAACTGACATCTCTAAAGACAAGACAATAAAACAATGAAAATGACAGACATTCTTCATAGGTATTATGGTGACTTTGATCTGATAAAGGAAAAATGGAATGAAGACTATGAAAGCATTTTGATTAAGACAAAGTATGATCAAAAATATAAAAGATGTCGTTTGGCAAAGAAAACACCCAAAAAAGAAGGCTACTTTACAGTCTTTTGGAAAAAAGACCAAGAGAACAAAAATATCCCTTATACCGATGAGGACTTGGGCGATGAACTGATTATTGTCGTGATAGACGGCTGTCATTGCGGTTTATTTATAATTCCCAAAGAGGTGGCTATCAGTAAAAAAATTCTCTCTACAAAGGATTGTAAAGGAAAGATGTCCATGCGATTTTATCCACCCTGGTGCACAAATTTAAATAAAACAGCCCAGAAAACACAAAGATGGCAAATGGATTATTTTAGAATAGATATAGACGGTAAAGAGACTATCTCCGATTTTGCCGTAGCAAAGGAAAACCATGTATTTTGTTGACCGTACCGCCGTCGTGCTTAAGCCGACCGCCCGTTTTTTGGAATGGCTGAAATCCGCCGATGAAAATATGCCTGACCTGACCATCGAGCAAATCCGTGCCAACTGCTCCGTATTCCTCGTGCCGCAGTTTGACGAGCCGGAAGCCGTGATTGCCTATTTTGACGAACGCTACCAACAGATTTTCGAGGCGGAGTTGGCAGGCTGGGACATCGATAAAAGCAAGTGGCCGCAAGACATGAGCCTGAAGGCGTTTTGGGAATTTTTCGATACCGAAATCCACGATATGGTTTTGGACATGGAAGAGGCGGAATTGAGCATTACGCCTGTGTTTGACAATATGATGTAGGGTGATGCGCGCTTTTCAGACGACCTTGAAGCCGTCCCGTTCTTTAAAAGTCTTGTCCGTTTTGTTGCATTTGTCCGCAGTGGCCGTATGCCTGATATGGTTTTACGGCTGGATGATGTGGTTCGGGCTGGCGGCGTTGGCGGGCAGTTTTGTCCACGCTTGGCGCGTAGTGAATTTGCGGACGGCGGGTGCGGTAAAGAAAATCGCCATCGACCGCCATGCGCGCGCTTGTGTATTTTGCGGAGACGGAGAAGGGCAGGGCGCAGTGTTGGACGGTGCGACCATGCTGACCCCTTACGCTTTGTTTTTGCAGTGGAACGCCGACGGCAAAACGATACGGCAATGCGTCACGCCCGATATGGCGGATAAGGAATCTTACCGTCGTCTGAAAGTTTGGGCGCGCTGGTGTCAGGTTCAGGATGCCGGGCATCCGCTTTAATTCGGTAAAGCGGTTTTCCGCCTTGTCCTTGTCAAATTAAACCCAATATAAAAATAGTCCACACAAGCAGCAGTAACCGTCCCCATTATTCCGAAGCGACGGTTTCAGACGACCTTTTGAAAAACGAAACACACATGAAAACATTACAAGACTGGCTCTCGCATTTGGAAACCGCCCACAGCGGCGGCTTAATCGACATGGGCTTGGAACGCACGGGCGAAGTGAAAAAACGCATGAAGCTCGAGCCGCAATGCCCTGTCGTCGTTGTTGCGGGAACAAACGGGAAAGGTTCGGTCTGCGCCTACCTGACGCAGATTTACAAACAGGCAGGCTTCAAAGTCGGTACGCTGACCAGCCCGCATTTATTGCGTTACAACGAACGCATCGCCGTCAACGCCGAGCCGGTTTCAGACGACCTCATCACCGCTTCCTTCGAGCGCATCGAAGCGGCGCGCGGCGAAATATCGCTGACTTATTTTGAATTCAATGCCTTGGCGGCGGTCGATATCTTCATACGCGAACAAGTCGATGTGATGATATTGGAAGTCGGCTTGGGCGGACGTTTGGACGCGGTCAATGTGTTCGACTGCGATTGCGCGGTGGTTACCAGCGTGGATTTGGACCATCAGGCGTTTTTGGGCGATACGGTCGAGCAGGTCGGCTTTGAAAAAGCAGGCGTGTTCCGCAGCGGCAAACCCGCAATCTGCGGGCAAAACCCCGCACCCGAATCGTTGGTCGCACACGCCGAAGCCATAGGCGCGAAACTGTTGATGGTGCAGCGCGATTTCGATTTCGCCTCATTGGAAAACATCCAATGGAACTACCGCTTCCATCCGCAGCATTCAGACGACCCCGCGCGCAACCGCAATTCCCTGCCGTTCCCCGCATTGCGCGGCGCATACCAGCTTTCCAACGCAGCCTGCGCGTTGACCGTGTTGGAATGTTTGAACGAAAAATTGCCGGTGGACATCGGCGCCATCAAGCGCGGTTTGCTGCTGGTTGAAAACCCCGGACGCTTCCAAGTTCTGCCCGGCCGTCCGCTGACCGTTTTGGATGTCGGACACAACCCCCACGCCGCCCGCGCCTTACGCCGCAGCCTGATTAATTTGGCGTTTGCGCAAAAACGCACCGCCGTGTTCAGCATGCTGTCCGACAAAGACATAGACGGCGTGTTGGAAATCGTTAAAGACCAGTTTGACGAGTGGTATATCGCGCCTTTGGACGTGCCTCGCGGTATGACCGCGGAAGCCTTGCAGGCGAAACTGGAAGCACAAAATATCGAAAATATACAAACTTTTACCTCCGTTCGCGAGGCGTACCGCGCAGCTTTGGCTAAGGCGGGCGAAAATGATAGAATCGTTGTTTTCGGCTCATTTCATACCGTTGCCGACGTGATGGCGGCGTTGTAAAAGGAAATCTCCATGTCTGACAATAAGCAAAATGAAGTTCTGACCGGTTACGAACAGCTCAAACGCCGCAACCGCCGCCGCTTGGTTATGGCATCGGGGTTGGTGGCGGCATCGACCGTTTTATTGGGCGTCGCCCTGTCAACCGGACCGGAAAACAAGCCAGAAGAAGAAAACGCCCAAACTACAACCATCCAACAGAATAATGCCAACGCAGAACCTGCCAACCTGGCGGATGCGACCGTGTTGGAACCCTCTACCAAAGAAGATTTGGAAGCAGCGGCGGAAGCGGCCAAAAATGCCGATGCCGAAGTAGCGGACAAACCGCAGGAAACCACTGCGCCGGAGCAAACTGCGCAAGCCGAGCCGCAACCTGATGCGCCACCAGCCGCGCCCGAAGATGTAGGCCCGCCTTTGGTGTTGATTAACGATACCTTGTCAGACAGCGACATCAAAGGTTTGGAAGAGTCTGAGAAAATCCAAAAAGCCGAAGCCGCCAAACGCGAAGCAGCCGAGCGACGCGCGGAAGAGCGCCGCCGTAACCGTGAAGAGCAGCGTAAAGCGCAGCAGCTTCAAGCCCAAGAAGCAGCAGAACGCGAAGCCAATGCCGCAGCGCGTAAACGTGCGCTTCAAGCTGCAAAAGCCGAGAAGGCCGAGCGTGCCGCCGCAGCCGAACGCAACAAGCTGGCACAGTTGGAAAAAGCCGAGAAAGCCGTTGTCGAACGTAAGGCATTAAAAGCCAAAGAAGAAGCGGCGGCAAAACACAAAGCGGCAGCGGAAAAAGCCAAAGAAGCCGTCACAGCATCCGCATCCGAACCTAAAGAAAGAATTCGGGTAGATGCTTCCAAATACGAAAAAATCGAAACGGCCGGCAAAAAAGCTTCCGCGGTAAGGGAAGCCGAAGCGAAAGTTGCCAAAGCCAAAGCCGAGCAGACCGCCAAGGCAGAGAAAACCGCTACTGCCGAAAGGTCGTCTGAAAAGGCAAAAACCAAAACCGCCGAAGTCAAATCAGGTAAAAAAGCCGCCATTCAGGCAGGTTATGCTGAAAAAGAACGCGCCTTGAGCCTGCAACGCAAAATGAAAGCGGCAGGTATCGACTCAACCATTACTGAAGTGATGACGGATAAAGGCAAGGTTTACCGTGTCAAATCAGGCGCATACAAAAACGCCTACGACGCCGAACGCGACTTGAACAAACTGCGCGTACACGGCATTGCCGGACAGGTAACCAATGAATGATATTCCGTTAGCCGACATACTCGCCTTCGGCGTGATCGCGGCGTGTATCGTGATGTCGATGATACGCGGCGTCATTGCCGAAGCGGGTTCGCTGTTTGCGTGGGTGATTTCCTTTTTGTTGGCTAAAACATTTGCCGTACCGTTTTCGGAAGTGGCGTTCAAATCGATTCAACCGCGCGCCTTGGGCGTTGCCATTTCGTTTGTCGTGATTTTCTTTTTGGCGCGTTTTTTACAGCAGTTTTTGCGCACCATACTGACCAACGCAGCGTCATCGATGGGCTTGGGCAGCGTCAACAGAGTATTGGGCGGCGTGTTCGGTGCAGCCAAAGGCGTGTTGCTGGTCACTTTGGCGGTCATGGTCTGCGCCCACACCGATTTGCCGGAAACGGAAGATTGGCAAAGCTCGTACAGCATTCCTTATTTCCAATCATTGTCTGAAGTCATCATGCCTTATCTGCCCGGTCAGAAGGAAAAGGCGGAAGATAAGGCGGAATCGTAAATCCACCGGTTTCAGACGACCCCAATTACATCGAAGGTCGTCTGAAACTGGTTTTTATTGGGATATATTGTTGTATAGAGAGTTAAGTTTAAACACCTGCACAGCTTTACTTTACTCTGGTTTGAAAAGAATAATTTTTTATTGAGTTATCAGGGTAATAAGTGAAATAGTTTTATACATTTTGCTGTCGGCAACCTCATTGCCTTGCTCTGATTTAAGTTTAACCCAATATTTTTTAGATCAAATTTCTGCGAAGATCCGTTATAAGAATTGCAAAATAAAAATCCCCACTGAAAAGTGGGGATTTTGCTTTGCAATTCTTTTGCTTAACCTTTACGGGCAGGCAATTTTTCTTTAATACGGGCAGCTTTACCGGTCAGGCCGCGCAGGTAGTACAGTTTGGCGCGACGGACGTCACCGCGGCGTTTTACTTCGATTTTTTCTACGGTAGGGGAGTAGAGTTGGAAGGTACGCTCAACGCCTTCGCCGCTGGAAATTTTGCGGACGATGAAGTTGCTGTTCAAGCCGCGGTTACGACGGGCGATAACAACGCCTTCGTAAGCTTGCAGACGGCTGCGTGAACCCTCTACTACGCGTACGGAAACGACTACGGTGTCGCCCGGTGCGAATTCGGGGATTTCTTTGTTCAGGCGAGCGATTTCTTCTTGCTCTAATTGTTGGATCAGGTTCATTGTTTTTCCTAAATTATGATTGGATTTCCTGTTGCTCTTGCAAGATTTCTTTTAAGAGGCGGGATTCCTTTGGGATTAAACTGCGCTTTTCCAGCAGGTCTGGTCTGCGCTCCAGGGTGCGCCGCAGCGATTGTTTCAACCGCCATTCGGCTATCAAGCCATGATTGCCCGAACGCAATACGTCAGGGACGGTCATGCCTTGGAATTCTAAAGGTTTGGTGTAATGGGGGCAGTCTAATAGGTCGTCTGAAAACGAATCCTGCTCGGCTGACTGTATGTCGCCCAATACGCCGGGTATCAGTCTGAGTACGGCATCCATCAGCATCATGGCGGGTAGCTCTCCGCCGGAAACGACAAAGTCGCCTATGCTGATTTCTTCATCTACGCTGCTTTGCAGCAGGCGTTCGTCAATTCCTTCGTATCGTCCGCAAAGCAGTATGAGATGCGGAGATTTTGCAAGTTCTACGGCTTTTTTGTGGGTCAGCGGTTGACCTTGCGGACTAAGGTAGATGACTTTTGCAGGCGCTGAAGATGTTTGTTTGGCTTCTTCTATCGCTGCTTGCAGCGGCGGCGCCATCATAATCATTCCCGGACCTCCGCCAAAGGGGCGGTCGTCAATATAGCCGAGTTTGTTGTCGGCGAATTTGCGGGGATTGATGGCTTGGAATTGCCAAAGGTTTTGTTTTTTTGCGCGACCGGTTACGCCGTATTCGGTAATGCTGTCGAACATTTCGGGGAAGATGGTGATGGCTTGTATCAACATCAGTAGTCTAAGCCCCAGTCGGCGGTAATGGTTTTGCCTTCGGTATCGACGGCCTCGATGTAGTTGGATACGAACGGGATCAGGATTTGGCCATGTTCCCCATTAATCATCAAAACATCGTTGGCGCCGGTTTCCATCAGGTTTGTGACTTTGCCGAGCACGATATTGTCTTTGTTGACAACGGTCATGCCGACTAAATCTGCCCAATAATATTCGTCTTCCTCGGTAGGGGCGAATTCTTCTCGGGGAATTTCGATGGTATAGCCACGCAGGGCAAAAGCCTGATCGCGATCATCTATGCCTTCGAATTTAACCTGAAGCTCTCCGCTGACGATTTTGCCGGCTTCGAGTGTAACGTTCAGGGTTTTACCGTCTTTGCTTAACTGCCACTCAGGGTAGTCCAGGAGGCTGTCGGCGTATTCTGTATTGGCGGCTATTTTGAGCCAGCCTTTGATGCCGAATACGCCTTTGATGTAGCCCATGGCTACCCGTTGTCGAGTGTCGGTCATAGCAAGATTAGCCGGTGATTAAGCAGCAGCTTTTTGTTCTTTGATCAGTTTTGCAACTGCGTCGCTTACTTGTGCGCCTTGGGCGATCCAGTGGTTCAGGCGGTCGGCTTGGAGGCGTACGCGCTCTTGTTTTTCATTGGCGACAGGGTTGTAGAAGCCAACGCGCTCGATGAAGCGGCCGTCGCGGCGGTTGTGGGAGTCGGCAACGACTACGTGGAAGAAGGGACGGTGTTTAGAACCACCGCGAGCCAAACGGATAACTACCATTTTGAGTCCTTTTGAGAAAATCGGATAGATAAGAAACCGCTAATTTTAGGATATTTTGCGTTGTTCATGCAAGTTTTTATTTGTTTTTGTTGCTGTTTTGCGGAGTGGTCAGGTTGAGGCGTGCTTGGCACAAAGTGTTGTCTTCTTCTGAAGGGGTGATGGTAAAGCCTGATTTTTCAGCAAGTTTAAGCATAGGGGTGTTGGATTTGAGTATTTGGGCACTCATGACGCGGTAGCCTTGTTGTGTTGCCGATTGGATAATCAGCTTCATCATTTCTGCTGCTAACCCTTTGCCGCGCACGTTTTCAGCAAGCGTGATGCCGAATTCGCATTCGTTGCGGTTGATGCGGCTGAAGCGGCTGACGGCGACGATGAGGTCGTCTGAATTGCGTGCCGTCCATGCGGCTTCGCTGTGGTAGTCGAGTTTGCTGAAGCGCGCGAGGGTGGGGATGGGCAATTCGTTGGTGTGGGTCATGAAGCGGGTGTAGCGCGCTTGCGGAGACAGGCTGCGGACGAATTGCTGCTTGGCTTCCGCGTCTTCGGGGGCGAAGGGGCGGATGGTTACGGTTTCGCCGTTTTTGAGGGTAAACGTGGCAGGATGCTCGGTCGGGTAGGGGGCGAGCACGTTTTGGATGGGGGCTTCGCTTTCGGTTTTGGCGCCCAAAAGTTCAGCGGCGGCTTCGCCGGTGTTGCGGAGGAACTCGGCGGCAGTCGGATTTTTGCTGCGCAGGTATTCCGCTGCGGTCTGTACTTTGGCGGCGGCCTGCTCGAGCTTGAGGGTGGCTATATTGGTTGGTTTGTTTTTCGGGGAAGGACGTTCGTCAGCATGCAAGACAAAGTCGCTGCTGTATTGGTCGCCGTTGAGGTTGAGCAGGATTTCGCCGATGTATTGCTGCCGTTGGCTGAGTGTGTTTAGGGTGTGCAGGAGCTGGTTGAGGGTGTGTGCGTTGTCGAGTTGGGCGAAACGGGCGATGTGTTCGCTGTCCAGCGTAGAAAACGGCGGGAGCGCGGCGGTGGTTCTGCCTTGATGGCATACAGTCAGGATGTCGCCATAGGCGGTATGGCGTTGGAAACGGAATTGCACGGCGTTATGCACGGTGTGTTGATAAGCCGGCAGACACAGGGCTTCGGCAAGCAGGGGTAGGTCTTTTGAGGCGAGGGCTTTGGTAATGTTTCTTGCCTGCGGGGTTTTCAGACGACCTTTTTTTGGCGTGGCGATGCGTAGCTGCTCTTTTTGCAGTTGGTCGGCAATGTTGCGGAACGATACGGCTTGCAGGGCTTGTTCGGGACGGTCGAAATGCAGGAGGTCGTCTGAAAAGCGGCTGCTGACAAGCAGGGGTTTGGTAGTGTGTTTCGCCAGCATGCTCAGGGTGCGGGTCAGATTTTTTTCGTCAGGACTGTCGGTCGGGGCAACGATGGCGAGCAGGGCTTCGGTATGGGTATTTTGAAGGTGTTGGCTGGCGATGCTGTGGTAATGGGCGGGTGTGGGTGTGCTGCCGATGTAGCCTTGGCGGATGTGCGGCTGCTTGGTGGGGAATTGGAGTTTTAGGTTTTGGGGCGCACAGGTTTCCAGCCACTCGGTAGGGGTGTCGGACAGGATGTCGATGCTGTTCAGAGGGGGAAGATCGGATAAACGCGCGTGCAGGGCAGCTTCGAGTTCGCTGCTGCTGAATGTGGCGAGGAAGTTGCAATGGCGAGCAAGGCAGCGTAACACGGCTTTTTCGGTGTCGTCCGAACGGTGGGTAACGTGGAGGATAAGCGGGGTGTGGCGGGTGAAATGGCGGATGGCGCTGAACAGGTTGCGCTGGTTTTCGGCTGGGTTATGCTCGATAACGGCAACTTTGGTGTGGCGGTTGTGGCCGAAACGGTTGAGCCAGTCGGCAGAAGTGGTGGGACTGAGCGGATAGTTGAGGCTGATGTGGCGTGAAATGCCCTGTCCCATTTTTTGCAGCATGAGGTTGATTTCGCTGCTGACGGAGGCGTGTCCGGTCAGAAGGGCGGTGTAGCCTGCCGGATGGTCGGGTTGGGAACTGATGTTGAGGCTTTGCGATGGAAGCTGCACGCCCGCGGGGCTGCACACGCTGATGTTGAGCTCGTCGCCGTGGTGTTTTTTGATGGCTGCTTCGGCAGTGTGCCATTCGTCGTCGGACAGGCTTTCCCAGTCTTGGATGAGGATGATGTGGCCGAACTGTTTTTTGCGGCAGGATTTGAACAGGGCGTCGTAGCTGTCGGGCGGCGTTACGGCGATGACGAGGTCGGCGCTGCCGGGGATTTTGTTGAGGTTGGTGTAGGAGGTGAGTCCGGCAACCGTGCGGTGGCGGAGGTTGACGGGTGTAATTTGACCTTGAAACGGTGCGCTCAGGAGGTTGCTCAGGATGCGTTCGCCCAAGCTATATGGGCGTTCGCTCGCGCCCACGAGAATGATGTGGTTGGGCATGAAGAAGTAGCCGGACATGGATTGGGCGGACATGGTGCCTCCTTTTCGGTGTGTGGACGCTGCGTTTCAGACGACCTTTCGGGGGGGGGAAGGGGTATGTGATGAGTGAATGGGATTGGGCGTTCGTCGTTGGTTTTGTTATCAATGGATAGTATGTTTCGCTGCTCGGTATAGCGGAACATACGCACTTTAAATGATTTAATTATTCACTTACATTATATATGACAAATGGTATAAAAGGTCGTCTGAAAGGTGGGAACGTAAGGGTTTGTTCTTTTCAGACGACCTTTTATAGGCTTGGGGTGTGACAATTTGTTTATAGTGGATTAACTTTAAACCGGTACGGCGTTGCCTCGCCTTAGCTCAAAGAGAACGATTCTCTAAGGTGCTGAGGCACCAAGTGAATCGGTTCCGTACTATATGTACTGTCTGCGGCTTCGTCGGTCTTGTCCTGATTTAAATTTAATCCACTATACAAACCCCGATGGGCAATATTCATGGTCAAGAGTTTTTAGGATGCGGCTTTTCCGTTTTGCCGTTCACTTTCTTTTTGGGCAGGATAAAGTGCATTTTCAAACCATTCGGCTTGATGTTTTCAGCCATGATTTTGCCGTTGTGCTGCTCCATGATGTGTTGGGTCAGGGCAAGGCCTAAGCCGGTACCGGGTTTGCTGGCGCTGGAGTCGGCACGGTAAAAGGCGGTGAAAATGTGCGGCAGTTGCATTTCGTCCACGCCGGGGCCGTTGTCGGTAACGTCCACAATCCAATGCTTGCTGTCTTGTCCGATATTGACGCGGATGGTGCTGCCTTCGGGGCTGTAATTGATGGCGTTGCGGATAACGTTGTCAAACGCGCGGTACAAATAGCCTTCGTTGGCGCAGACCGTGGCATTTTCGGGGATTCTGGGTTCGACCGAAAAGGTAACGGTTTGTTTGTTCTGCTGGGCGATGCTTTGGTTGTCTTCCACGATGTTCTTCAGGAAGGGGACGAGCTTCAGGCTTTCTTTTTCCAGCGGGATATTGGATGTTTCCAAACGGGAAAGCGTCAGCAATTCGCCAACCAAGGTATCCATGCGGGTCAATTCGCCTTCCAGCCTTTTCAGATATTGTTCCTGCTTTTGCGGCTGCGCCTGAATCAGTCCGACAATCGCCTGCATGCGCGCCAAGGGCGAGCGCATTTCGTGGGAGACGTGGTGCAGCAGGTGGCGTTCTTTGGCAACGAGTTTTTCCAGTTTTTCCGCCATTTTGTCGAACTGGATGGCAAGGTGGGACAATTCGTCGTCGCGGTCGTCCACTTGCTGCGAAATACGGGTTTCAAGTTCGCCGTTTGCCACCCTGTCCATACCGCTGCCCAAGATTTTGATGGGCTTGGTAATGTTGCTGGCGAGGATATACGCCATCAGCAGACCGACGACGATGATGAAGGAGAGGATGATGAATTCGTGCCAAATCGGGGCGAGCGGCAGACCAGGGATAAAGAGCGGGCTGGGCAGGCGTTGCGCCTGATGGCTGTCCCAGCCTTTGATAAAGAAGAGGTATTCTTCGCCGAAACGGTCGTATTCGATGTGCGCCAAATCGGAATTGGGATTATTGATGGCAAACACGCGGGCGCGTTCGATGGTGTGGTTGTCGATGTTGCGGTCGAGGATGTCTTTTTTCTCGTCGCCCAAAATGACGTAAACGGAATTGGAAACGGGGCTGTCTTCCCATTCCGCCAAAATTTCGCGCGCACCGCTGTCCCCGCGCGCCCTAAAGGCGGAGAGAATGCTGTTCATCAAAGTGGTTTCGATGGTGCGGCGTTGGTTGAATTGGTTTTCGGCAAGGGTATTTTGCACCAGCCAAAAAGAAAAACTCGCCACAAAGATTGCGCAGACGATGACTGCGCAAAATGTGGCGAAGATGCGTTGAAACAGTTTCATTGATCTGTTTTATCTTTAGTTTTTAACAAACAGGTAGCCCAAGCCCCGTACGGTCTGAATCAGCGAGGCATCGCCCAGTTTGTGGCGGATGCTGGAGATGTGGACGTCGATGCTGCGGTCGAATTTTGCCAGTTTGCGGTCAAGCGCTTCGATGGACAAAGTTTCTTTGCTGACGACTTGTCCGGCATGGCGCATCAGGACTTCGAGCAGGTTGAACTCGGTGCTGGTCAGTTCGAGCGGAGTGTCTTTGATGGTCGCCTGACGTTTGGCAGGGTACAGGACGACGTCGCTGACGGAAATGCTGTTTGGCGCGTTGTTCGGCTCGCCGCTTTGTTGCGCACGGCGCAGGATGGCGTTGATGCGTGCCAACAGTTCGCGCGGGGTGCAAGGTTTCGGAACATAGTCATCCGCACCCATTTCCAATCCGATGATGCGGTCGATGTCATCGCCTTTGGCGGTCAGCATGATGATGGGAACGGTGCTTTGGGAGCGGACGTTTTTCAATACGTCCAAGCCGTTCATTTTCGGCATCATGGAGTCTAATACGACGACATCGTACTGGCCGGTCAGGATTTCGTGTACACCGGCTTCGCCGTCCGGAACACTGTGGACGTTCAGTCCTTCGGCGGTAAGGTATTCGGTGAGCAATTCAGTCAGCAAAGCGTCGTCATCTACGAGTAATACGCGACTCATGGGATTTCCTTTTCGTGATTGTATGCGCTGCGCAAACCCGAAATAAACGGGTGCGGCGGATAGTAATGGCTAATCTTAACACGCATTTTGAGTTTTTTGATAGCTTGTTTTCCTATGCTTTTGCGCTTTTTTGCATTGCAGGGACGCTGTCTTTACATTTTCAGACGACCCCTGTACCAAATCTCCAAAATATACGCCGGATACGCGTCAAACGGACGGCAAAATGATGCCGGTAAAGGCTGTGTTCGAGAAAGAACGGGGGATTCTATAGTGGATTAACTTTAAACCAGTACGGCGTTGCCTCGCCTTGCCGTACTATCTGTACTGTCTGCGGTTTCGTCGTCTTGTCCTGATTTAAAGTTAATCCACTATAAAACAGGTCGTCTGAAAACGTATTCAGGCTTTCAGACGACCTGTTTGATGTTAGAATGATTGCTTATATCTATGAATGAATCACCAAGGGGCTTGTCGATATGTCCTTATCCATTGACGAACAGCTTTTGCCGCACCGCAATGCCATCGATGAAATCGATGCCGAGATTTTGCGCCTGTTGAACGAGCGCGCAGGCCATGCGCACGCCATCGGCGAATTGAAAGGAACGGGCGCAGTGTACCGTCCCGAGCGCGAAGTCGCGGTATTGAGGCGGATTCAGAGTTTGAACCAAGGCCCGCTGCCTGACGAATCCATCGCAAGGCTGTTTCGCGAAGTGATGAGCGAATGCTTAGCGTTGGAGCGTCCACTGACGATTGCCTACCTCGGCCCGCAGGGAACGTTTACCCAGCAGGCAGCCATCAAACATTTCGGCCATGCCGCCCATACCGCCGCATTTCAAACCATAGACCAGTGTTTCCGCCAAGTTGAAACGCGGCAGGCAGATTATTTGGTCGCGCCGGTTGAAAACTCGACCGAAGGCTCGGTCGGCCGCACCTTAGACTTATTGGCAGTAACCGCATTGAAAGCCTGCGGCGAAGTCATTGTCCGCATCCATCATAACCTCTTGCGTAAAGGCACGCACGAATTGGGCGGCATCACAAAAGTCATCGCACACGCCCAAGCGCTGGCGCAATGCAACGACTGGCTCGGACGCAACCTGCCCAACGCCGAACGCATCGCCGTTTCCAGCAACGGAGAGGCGGCAAGGCTGGTGGCAGAATCAGACGACCCCAGTATCGCCGCCATCGCAGGGCGTACCGCAGCCGATATTTATCATTTGAACTATGTCGCCGAGTGTATCGAAGACGAGCCGAACAACACTACGCGCTTCTTGGTCATGGGGCATCAAGATACAGGCAGCAGCGGCAAAGACAAAACCTCGCTGGCAGTCTCCGCCCCCAACCGCGCCGGCGCCGTCGCCGCGCTGTTGCAGCCGTTTACCGAATCGGGTATTTCAATGACCAAGTTCGAAAGCCGCCCGAGCAAATCCGCGCTGTGGGAATACCTGTTCTTCATCGACATCGAAGGACATCAAAACGACGAAAAAGTCCAAAACGCACTGCGGCTCTTGAGCGAACGCGCATCGTTTGTCAAAGTCATCGGTTCCTATCCGGCAGCCGTTTTGTGATGTAGAAGGAATGAAGAAGGTCGTCTGAAAACTGAGATACGGGTTTTCAGACGACCTTTTTTACGCCTTTAACTTGTAGCATCTTCAGTCAGTCCATTGGGCAGCCCACTCTTTCAATAAACGGTGGCGTTTTTCAAATGTCCGACGCAAAGTCGGCAATCCGATTAGCCGGTCAACCGTTTTTCCCAGCCCGAAAGTAAATTCCACCGTATCCGTCACGCAGGTACGCCCTCCGGAAAATCTGAATTCATGCGTATGGCGGAAGGAGCGGTAAATCCCTTTCAGCATCAGGTCGGTAAACGATTGGTTCGGCTCAAGCGAAATGATTTCGGCACGATGCCGCAACCAAATCCCGCAAACTCTGTATTTGAAATCCAAAATATCCCCACGCTCCCAGTATTCCTTTTCCGATAACCATTTCACGTGAAACGGAAACTGACGGGCAAATCCGTGTCGGGAAGTGCAGTAGCGGAATATCGGTTCGAGCGGCGCCTCTAGCCAGACGCTGCGGGTAAAAGTCTGCATGATATTGACCGTTGTGGGTAAAGATGGGGATATTGATAAGAGTGGTGCGGTTGGTATCAGTTCATGATTACTTTGAACGGAGTGGTTTGGTATTGATAATGGAATAAAGGTCGTCTGAAAATTTTCAGACGACCTTTAGGGGTAAGAAACTAACAGTTTAGTTGAGTTGATCTTCTGGGTGTTGCAAAAAACTCTTCATTTTTTCCAATACTGTAATCGAATTGTTTATTCCGTTAAGTTTTTCTTCATCTTCTGTTCAAATAGATTGTAAATTAGTTTGAAGTTCTTGTTGTTCATCTTCTAGTTTGGATGTGAGACCTTCTATTTCCGTAATAATTTTTTCAATAGATAATTTTTGTTTTATAAGTTTCCATATTCCCTCTAAAATATTTGAATTTCCGAAGGATTTCTTAATATCGTTAATATTGATGGCTAGAAATAGCCATAGAATATTGAATTCTGAATCGCTTGAATTTTTAATATCTGTTTCATCTAATCTTAAATGTTCTAAAAAATTATATCGATTTAATAGTCCTTGGAAATTATGAAAAGTTTTAAATCCTTGAATTTCAGAGTATTCATCCATGGTTAAGCAATTTAAAGCCAGAAGTTGAAGAATTTCATTAGGGATGGCAGCTCGAACTATATTGCTATATATTTTTTCCCTTGAGTTAAAACTTTCTTTACTAATGTATTTTCTGGATTCTTGGTTGTCAGAGGAAAAAATTTCTAAATTTTTTATTTTATTCTCGCCTGTAGATAAGTTAATTGAAATAAATTTTAGTATTTGGAATAATGTAATAAAATATCTTCTTAATTCATGGCTTATGAGTATTTCGTTAGCTATATGGTAGTTACTTATTCGCCAATAATTTTGTTCATAGAAATTTGAACAGCTATCGTCATTTGGGTTGATGGTAAAAGAATGTTGATAATTATTTTTCATCATTGTAATAGTATTATGTTTTATTAACTCCCCATTAGTTATATCACGCGACTCTTCTATAATCTTGATTCTCTTTGCTTCTATCGGTGTCATTATTTTCTCAATAATTTTATTATGCTGATTCAACAAAGAAAAAAATGTCGATTCAAACTGTCGCAGATTAAAAATCTTTGATTGGCGGCTTTGTTGTTCAGCTGTACGTTCTAATTCATCGCGCGTCGCTTTCATTTCTTGCGCTTGTTGATGAATGGTGTAGAGCAGGCCGATAAAGGCTAGGAAGCTGATGATGGGGTTCAGCGTACCGCCCAGATAATCACCGAATGTTCCCCATGTGGCAGGATCATTAGAAAGCTTGGCTAGGAAATTGTCTAATATGAAGGAGTTTGTATGTGAATTATTAATGAAATCTTCCCATGTGGAGTAATTACAAAACATAGGTGATATATTAAATTTCAAATAATAAAATGCTAAGGCAACAGCAAAAAATAAAACAGCGAATCCGCCTAATGCCCATAATAACCAGTTACATTTTAATTTCTCTTTTACTCGTAATAACCAGCCAGGCTTACTTTGGTTTGTCATGATTATTATTCCTTTTTTGTATTCATAAGGTCGTCTGAAAATTTTTCAGACGACCTTATTTTATAAATTCGAATCAGCAATATCCATGCTGTCGTTTCCGCATATGGAGGAACTACGATGCAGGGATTTCCTAGTTTAATCTGCGGTATGTTTGGCGGGTATTCAGCCCAGCATCGCCAAAAGCTCTTCCTCGCTCAATACCACCACACCCAAGGCATTGGCTTTTTCCAGCTTGCTGCCTGCGGCTTCTCCGGCGACGACGTAGTCGGTTTTTTTGGACACGCTGCCGGAAACTTTGCCGCCTGCGGCTTCGATCAGGGCTTGGGCTTGGTCGCGTTTGAGGGTGGGCAGCGTGCCGGTTAACACGAAGGTTTTGCCCGATACGGCTTCATTTAGGTCATCTGAAACCGTTGCTTCTTGGTTTTCAGACGGCGTTTGAGAGAAGAAGGTTTTCAGGTTTTCGAGCAGGGCGGCGTTTTGTGCTTCGCTGCGCCATGTTTGCCAGTCGGCGGGGAGGGCTTTGTCGGTTTGCAGGCCTTCTATGCTTTTGCCGGCGAGTTCCCACAAGGCTTGGGCTTTGTTTTCGCTGATTTTGAAACCGGGCAGGCGGGCAATCCAGCGTTGCGGCTCGGCATGGCGGGCGGGCGGGATGGTAACGGCTTGGGTTTGCGGGGCAACGCCTGCGGCAAGCAGCTCGTCTATCATCGCCTGCTGCGCGTCTTGGGCGAAGAAGTGGGCGATGGAGCGGGCGACGACGGTGCCGATGTCGGGCAGGCAGGCAAGGATGGGTTCGGGGGCGCGGCGGACGTGTTCCAGCGAGCCGAATGCCTGTGCCAGCGTTTTGGCAGTGCGTTCGCCGACATGGCGGATGCCGAGCGCGAACAGGAAGCGGGCGAGTTCGGGCGTTTTGCTGGCCTCTATGCCTGCAAGGATGTTTTCTGCCCACTTGGTCGGCTGTTTTTTGCCGTTTTTGGGGTTGGATTCAGACAGGTCGTCTGAAACCGTTTCTGCGTTGCCGTTTTCGTTTTCAGACGACGCTTTATCCGCTGTTTCCTTCATTTTTTGCAAGGTCGGGATGTCGAGGCGGTAGAGGTCGGCGAAATGGCGGACGAGGTCTTGGGCGACCAGCTGCTCGATTTGTTTTTGACCGAGTCCGTCGATGTCCATCGCTTTGCGCGAGGCGAAGTGGATTAAGCCCTGCGCGCGTTGCGCCTGACAAAGCATACCGCCGCTGCATCGGGCGACGGCTTCGCCTTCTTCGCGTTCGATTTCGCTGCGGCAGATGGGGCAATGGGTCGGCAGGTGGTAGGGCTTGTGGAGCGGAACAGATTGGGTTTGATTGGTAGACGGTGTTTCGGCAAACAGGTCGTCTTGCTGATGTTTGAGGTCGTCTGAAACGGCAACGGCGGTTTTCTGCATCGGGCGGCGTTCAAAAATCACGCGCACGACTTCGGGAATCACGTCTCCGGCGCGGCGCACGACGACGGTATCGCCGACGCGCACGTCTTTGCGCGATACTTCGTCCTGATTGTGCAGGGTGGCGTTGGTAACGGTTACGCCGCCGACGAATACGGGTTGTAGGCGGGCGACGGGGGTAACGGCGCCGGTGCGCCCGATTTGCACATCGATGGCTTCAACGACGGTCAGAGCTTCTTCGGCGGGGAATTTGTGGGCAATCGCCCAGCGCGGCGCGCGGGAGATAAAGCCGAGTTCACGCTGTTGTGCCAAGCTGTTGACTTTGACCACCATACCGTCGATTTCGTAGGGCAGAGAGGGGCGCTCTTCTTCGTACATTTTTTCATAACGTTTAAGTACGTCATTTATATCTTTAAATTTATTTAATTTAAGAATATTTTTTAATTTTTTATGCCCAAATCCCAATGTCGTTAAATAGTCTATTTCCTCAGTATGTGTTGTAAATTCTTTCCCACCTTGTTGTTGGGCAATGCTGTATGGGAAAAAGGTTAGTTTACGTTTAGCTGTAATGCGGGAGTCAAGCTGGCGCAAACTACCTGCTGCGGCGTTGCGGGGGTTGGCGAAGGTTTTTTGGCCGTTTTCGGTTTGGTGTTGATTGAGTGTTATGAAATCGGCTTTTAACATCAATATTTCACCACGAACTTCGATGAGTTTTGGGGTATTGTCACCGTGTAGGCGAAGGGGGATGTTGGCGACGGTTTTGACGTTCTGGGTAACGTCTTCGCCCGTCGTGCCGTCGCCACGCGTTGCTGCCTGTGCTAATACACCATCGCGGTAGAGCAGGCTGATGGCGAGACCGTCGAATTTGGGTTCGATGACGTATTGCGGTTTTTCACCATTCAAACTGTTACGGATACGTTCATCGAAAGCATACATTTCTGAATGGTCGAACACACCATTTTCATTTCTTGGAGAGAAGGCATTAGTCAGTGACAGCATCGGCACTTCGTGGTGTACTTCAGCAAAAGCAGTTAGTGGTTCTGTGCCTGCGCGCTGGGTCGGGCTGTCAGGCAGTTTGAGTTCGGGATGGTTTCGTTCCAACGCTTCGAGTTCGCGGAATAATTTGTCGTATTCGGCATCGGGTACGCTGGGCGCGTCGAGGGTGTAGTATTCGTAGGCGTAGCGGTTGAGGAGATCGGTAAGGTGGCGGATGTGTTGTGCGGTCGGATTCATGGAGGAAGGTTTTCAGACGACCTTTGTCTGATATAGCGGATTAACTTTAAACCAGTACGGCGTTGCCTCGCCTTTGCTCAAAGAGAACGATTCTCTAAGGTGCTGAGGCACCAAGTGAATCGGTTCCGTACTATATGTACTGTCTGCGGCTTCGTCGGTCTTGTCCTGATTTAAATTTAATCCACTATACATGATGGGACGGGCAAAGGTCGTCTGAAAAAGGATAAGTTGAAAACAGCTGAATTTTACCCGAAAAAAAGCGGATATGCCGTAACGACATATCCGCTTTGATTACATTCGATTTTAGGAGAACAGGCGCAGGGCTTGTTTGCTGCCGGGTTTGATGCCGACTTTGAGCATTTCTTCCTGACGCGCCAAGACGTAATTGCGAATGTCTTTGAGCCATTGGGTAGAAACTTCTTCCATTTTGTCGTTGACCAAATCCAAGCCCAACTGACCGGAGAGGCGTACCGCCAAGTCCATGAAGAGGTCGAAGGTTTTTTCGCCGGCGGGCGCGTGCGGGATGTCGAGCAGCATGCTGAAGCCTTTGTAGGACTGGTTGTCCAACAGGGCGTTGGTAAACGCGTCGCCTGTGAGGCTGTGGATGGCAAACATCGGGCTGCCGGTTTGTCCGGTGTAGTGGAATGCGCCGTCTTCGCCCAACACGAATCCGAGGTTTTCAACAGAAGCGCGCAGTTCTACGCCGCTGATGTTGCTGTGTGAAACCAAGTGGATGGCGATGGTTTGATCGACGCGGGCGCAGAAGGTGTCCAATGCCTGCGCGACTTCGGTAAACGCTGCCAAATCGGTGTGGAGGACTTTGCCGCCCATCAGTTGGGCGAAGGTGTCAACCTGTTGGTTGAACTGTTGCAATTCTTCTTGGGTTGCCAAACCGTTGCGGCTGACTGCTTGCAGACCGACGACGAAACCTTGGTAATACACGCTCGGAATCGGTTCGGCAACTTGGAAGCGGTCGTCCATGGTGCAGCCGATGATTTGGAAACGGTGGCGGTTGGACAGGCGGGGCAGGGCGTGCAGCTCTTGCGCTTCAGAGAGGGCGATGTAGGCGAGGTAGTCGAAGCGCGGGTCAAACCACGGCAATTCGACTTGAGACAATTCGTCCAAGCTGACCAAAGGTTGGTTGGCGGCGGACGGCAGGTTGACCGGCTCGTCGCTCGCGGCTTGGGTGGTGATTTCGTTGTTCAGCCCGATGACGGTATGCTGTACCGGCTCGTCGGTAAAGTCGTCTTCAATCGCCAACTCGACATCGGTTTTGATGGCGGAAGGTTTGGCGAGTTTGGCTTTGGCGGCGAAGATTTCGTCTTGTTCTTGCAGATTGCGCAGCGCGGCTTCTTGGGCTTTGTTCGCTTTTTTGACGAACAGGCCTTTGCCGCCGGATTCTTTGCCGTCGCGCACATGGCTGGTTTTACTGTTCAGGAGCGCGTCTTTGTCGGAGTGGCCGAACTGTTCGCGCACCTGTTTGCGGTATTGGTTTTCTTGGTACATATTGTAGGCGATGACGGCAAGAATGACTGCCAAGCCTAAGACGATGAAAATCATGGGTAATCACTTTTTTGTAAGAGCGGCATTCCGTCTTCGTTGCCTTTAGGCGGGTTTGCCTTTGGGCGGTATGCGGAATCGTATTGCCGCAAGTAAGTTCGTCGGAGTCGGACACGGATTGTCCCGTATGGATGCTCGATTATAACGAAAATAAACTTTTCTGACAGCAAATGCCGCGAATGATAGCTCAAAATGGGGCAGGGTCGTCTGAAAAATGCTATATGGCATTTTTGAGCGATTAACGGACAACCGGAAAACCTGCTGCCTGCAATCTTTGCCAGTCGAAAAAGTGGCCGGGGTCGGTTTTGCGGTCGGGCGCGATGTTTTGATGGCCGGTAACGGAGGTGATAGGGTAATGCCCGATCAACGCTTGCAGCAGGGTTTCCAGCGTTTGATATTGCGCTTCGGTAAATGGCTCGAAATCGCAGCCTTCCAATTCGATACCGACCGAAAACGCGTTGCACTTTTCGCGTCCGCGAAACGACGACACGCCCGCGTGGTACGCCATATCGTCGCAAGAAACAAACTGCACCGCCTCGCCCTCGCGGGTAATCAAGAAGTGGCTGGAAACGCGCAAGGTGTGGATGACGCTGAAAAACGGATGTTTGTCGGGGTCGATGCGGTTGGTAAACAGCTTTTCCACGGCGCCCGTCCCATATTCGAAAGGCGGCAGCGAAATATTGTGTAAAACCACCAGCGACACGGCTTCTGATTCTGCACGCGGCTCGAAGTTCGGCGAAAACGCGCGGCGGGCAGGCTGCCACCAGCCTTGTTGCCAGTCAATGTCTTGGCATTCGGACGGAAGATTCATAATTCAGACGACCCTTTATTTCAGACGACCACTGAGGCGGAAAAAACATACGTCGGGCGGGCACGCAGGGAAGAAGGCGCGCATTTCGGTTATACTGTCGCACGACGTTCACAGATCAAAAATCCTACCATGCTGAAAAAAATGTTGAAATGGTTTGCGGTATTTTTTGTTGCCGTTGCCGCCGTGTTCGCCGCCTTGCTGTTCGTTCCCAAAGACAACGGCAAAGCATACCGCATCAAAATTGCCAAAAACCAAGGTATCTCTTCCGTCAGCCGTACGCTTGCCGAAGACGGAGTCGTTTACAACCGCCATGTGCTGGTCGCAGCCGCCTACCTGATAGGCGCACACAACAAACTCAACGCCGGCTCATACCGCCTCCCTTCCAATATTTCCGCCTGGGGCATTTTACAGAAAATCCGCAACGGCAGACCCGATGCCGTTACCGTTCAAATCGTCGAAGGTTCGCGTTTTGCCACCATGCGTAAAATCATCGATAACACCCCCGACATCGAACACAAAACACGCGGCTGGAGCGATGCGGAACTCATGCAGGCGATTGCCCCCGACGCGCTCAGCAGCAATCCCGAAGGCCAGTTCTTCCCCGACAGCTATGAAATCGACGCAGGCAGCAGCGATTTGCAAATCTACCAAACCGCTTATCAAACCATGCAACGTCGTCTGAACGACGCTTGGGAAGATCGCCAAAGCGGATTGCCCTACAAAAATCCGTATGAAATGCTGATTATGGCGAGCCTGATTGAAAAAGAAACCGCCCACGAAGACGACCGCGCCCATGTTGCTTCCGTATTCGTCAACCGCCTCAACATCGGCATGCGCCTGCAGACCGATCCGACCGTGATTTACGGCATGGGCAGCGCGTATAAAGGCAAAATCCGCAAAGCCGACCTCCAGCGCGATACGCCGTATAACACCTACACCCGCAGCGGCTTAACCCCGACCCCCATCGCCCTGCCGAGCAAAGCCGCCCTTGATGCCGCCGCGCATCCGTCGAATGAAAAATACCTCTATTTCGTCTCCAAAATGGACGGCACCGGCTTGAGCCAGTTCAGCCATAATCTGGAAGAACACAACGCCGCCGTACGCAAATATATTTTGAAGAAATAGGTTGAACTGAGCTTCAAGAGCATAAAGGTCGTCTGAAACCTAATCTTCGGTTTCAGACGACCTTTTATAGTGGATTAACTTTAACCCAGTACGGCGTTGCCTCGCCTTAGCTCAAAGAGAACGATTCTCTAAGGTGCTGAGGCACCAAGTGAATCGGTTCCGTACTATATGTACTGTCTGCGGCTTCGTCGGTCTTGTCCTGATTTAAATTTAATCCACTATATCTTTCGCAAGCCTTAAGCCGCTTCCCAATAATCGATATAAAGCTGCAATTCCATCTGATTGCGCCATTCGTTTGCCACGGGGCGGTAAACCGTGCGGATGTATTCGGGGATGTCTTCGCTGCACCGCCAGAACATGGCTTCAAATTCGTAGCCGTCTTTTTGCAGCCAGACTTTTTTATGTTTGCCCTCTGCGCCTAAGGGTTGCTGGCGGACGACGTGAAATTCGTCGGTAAAGCTCGGCGGCGCGAAGCCTTGCCCCCAAACATGGCGGGCGAGGTTTTGCGCCTGTTCCAGCGTGATGTCGCAGGCTTTCAGGCTGCCGTCGGTGATGAAGGTTTGCGACAAATCGTCTTCGCACACCATTTCACGCACGGCTTCTTCAAAGGCCGTCTGAAACGCGGGAATGTTGTGTTCGAGTATGCTCAAGCCCGCCGCCATCGCGTGTCCGCCGAATTTCAAAATCAAATCGGGGTGACGTTTGGATACCAAATCCAAAGCGTCGCGTAGGTGCAGGTTGGGAATAGAGCGGCCCGAACCGCGCACTTCGCCGTTGTCCGCAGGGGCGAACACGATGGTCGGGCGGTAGAAGCGGTCTTTGAGGCGGCTGGCGACGATGCCGACCACGCCTTGATGAAAGTCGTCGCGGTAGGCGACCAGGGTCGTCTGACCTGAAGGCAGGGTTTCTGGAAAGGCGTTCAGCGCGTCTTGCAACATGGATTGCTCGATTTCGCGGCGTTCGATATTAAGGTCGTTCAACTGCGTCGCCAATGCCTGCGCTTCCGCGTCGTCGCGCGCCAAGAGGCAGGCGATGCCGACCGACATATCGTCGAGCCGTCCGGCGGCATTGATGCGCGGACCCAGTGCAAAACCCATATCAAAAGGCTGCGCTTTGCGCCAGTCGCGCCGCGCCACTTCAAACAAGGCGCGGATGCCGGGACGCATTTTGCCGGAACGCATCCTTTTCAAACCTTGCGACACGAGGATACGGTTGTTGTGGTCGAGGGGGACGACATCGGCGACGGTGCCGAGTGCGACCAAATCCAAAAGTTCGCCCAGATTCGGTTCTCTAAGGTCGTCTGAAAAATAATCGCGGCGGCGCAATTCGGCACGCAACGCCATCAATACATAAAAAATCACGCCCACGCCCGCCAGACTTTTGCTGGGGAAGCCGCAGCCTTTTTGGTTCGGATTGACGATGATGCAGTCGGGCACGGTTTCGGCGGGCAGGTGGTGGTCGGTAACGATCACGTCCAAACCCAATTCCTGCGCCCGCGCCACGCCTGCGATGCTGGCGATGCCGTTATCGACCGTAATCAGCAAATCCACGCCTTGCGCGGCAGCGATTTCGGCAAGCTCGGGCGTTAAGCCGTAGCCGTGTTCGAAGCGGTTGGGTACGAGGAAATCCACCGCCGCGCCCATCGCCGCCAAACCGCTCATGCCGACGGAACACGCGGTCGCGCCGTCGGCATCGTAGTCGGCGACAATCAGGATTTTTTCCTTGCGCTCGATGGCATCCGCCAGACGGCGGGCGGCGGCTTCGCAATGTGTCAGCGATTGATAAGGCAGAAGGCCGGCGAGTTTGTCGTCCAATTCGGCAGGACTCTGCACGTCGCGCGAGGCGCACAGGCGGGCGATTAAAGGGTCGGCGCCGGCGGTGAGCAAATCATCGAGGACGTTTTGGTTGACGGGGCGGGTTTGGATTTTGACGGGCATGGTGTGTGGACGGGGTATAGTTGTATTTGAGGGGATGTATTTTAAGGCGGGAAAGGTCGTCTGAAAACCTAAAAGCAAACCAAAATCTGCTGCCTGGTTTCAGACGACCTTTTATTGTGAAAGAGAAGGGGAACCTCTTTCTCGTTTTAAGTTTCCGGGACAAAGTTGTCATCAAACAAATTGTCCTGCTGTATTTCTTCCCGTTCTTCCTGTTGTCTCAGCAAATCGAGTTTTTTGTTGCGGATTTTGGTTTTGCGCATATGCAGCAGGCGCATGACTTGGTGCTTTTGGTCGTCCGTCATCTGCTGCCAATACAATCTCTCTTCACGACTGCGCAGGCAACCTTTGCAATAGCCTTTTTCGTTGGCTTCACATACGCCGATGCAGGGGCTGGGGATGGGGAAGAAATCGGGTTGTTCCATAATGAAGGTGCGGAAAGGTCGTCTGAAAGAGTATAGCCAAGGTGCAGGGTTTCGGCCAGGTATGTACCGTCCGAATATATAAGGTCGTCTGAAAACCTTATTGATGGTTTTCAGACGACCTTTGTTTACTTTAAAAAATCAAGTAATCAGTTTGCCATTTGTTTTGCCTGAACCGCTGTCAGGGCGATGGTGAAGACGATGTCTTCTACCAATGCGCCGCGGGAAAGGTCGTTGACCGGTTTGCGCAAACCTTGCAACAATGGACCGACGCTCAGGACGTTGGCGCTGCGTTGTACGGCTTTGTAAGTACAGTTGCCGGTGTTGAGGTTCGGGAAAATCAAGACGCTTGCCTGACCGGCGACGGTGCTTTCAGGGGCTTTGCTTTTGCCGACTGAAGGCACAGTAGCCGCATCGTATTGCAGCGGGCCGTCGATTTCCAAATCCGGGCGTTTTTCTTTCGCCAGTTTGGTCGCTTCAATCACGGCATCGACATCAGGGCCGCTGCCTGAGTTGATGGTAGAGTAAGAAATCATGGCAACTTTTGGCGGAATACCGAAGGCTTTGGCGGTATCGGCGGATTGGATGGCGATATCGGCAAGCTGTTCGGGTGTCGGATTCGGGTTGACCGCGCAGTCGCCGAAGACGAGGACTTGGTTGGGCAGCAGCATGAAGAATACGCTGGACACGAGGCTTGCGCCCGGTGTGGTTTTAATCAGCTGCAAGGCGGGGCGGATGGTGTTGGCGGTCGTATGAACGGCACCGGATACCAAGCCGTCCACGTCGTTTTGCGCCATCATCATGGTGCCGAGGACAACGGTGTCTTGCAGTTGTTTGCGGGCGTCTTCAGGGGTCAGACCTTTGGATTTGCGTAATTCGCACATCGGCTCGACGTATTGTTCGACCAATGCAGCGGGATCGACGATTTCCAAAGAGTCAGGCAGGTTGATGCCGCGTTCTTTGGCAACGGCTTCAACTTCTTCGCGTTTAGCAAGCAAAACGCAGCGTGCAATGCCTTTTTCGTGGCAGATGGCGGCTGCGGCGACGGTACGCGGTTCTGCGCCTTCGGGCAGGACAATGCGCATATCGGCTTTACGGGCAAAATCAATCAGGTTGTAACGGAATTGGGCGGGAGACAGGCGGGAGGCCTCGCGTTTTGCCAAAACAGATACGTCTTTGAGCGCGCTGCTTGAACCGTAGAACGTCAGTCCAGTCAGACGGGCAACTTCTTCGCCTACGGATGCTGCCGCGCCTTCAATAATGAAGCCTTCCAAGAGGCCCGGAGAGTTGGTGTAAAGCTGTTTGGCAAGGTTGATTCGGTGTGCCGCTTCGGCTGCGTCGGCATTGTCGGATTGCAATGCCAAGACTACGCCTGCATCCAAAGACAGCGCCAGCTCGACGTTTTTGCCGGAGAGGAAGAGTTTGTCCGCATCGGGGGCGATACCTTCGATAACGAGTTTGTCGGTATTGAGTGCGACGGCTTTGCCGACCACAGCGTCAAACCAGTCGTCGCTTTTGCCTTGCGCCAACAGGGTTTCGGCGGATGCGTCGAGCGGTTGGAAAACTTGCGCGCCCAAAGCTTGGGCAAAGGCTTTGCTTGCTGCTGCCACGTCCAAACCGGCGGATACCGGAGCGACCAATAATTTAGCCATGATATGTGTCCTTTCTATTTGGAGGTTGTCCGTCTTGGAGGTTGTCCGTCGCCGCCGTGATGCGGATGTAACGGCAATGGCTTAATACTAACAAACAAACTGTGTTTCCAACAAGGTTAAATGTTAATGGATTGAGCGAAAATGCAATGGATTTTTAAGGGGCTGATACTGTCTATGCAAAATATAGAAAAGGTCGTCTGAAAAAACCTTTGATGGGGTTTTCAGACGACCTCTTGTGCGGTTGGGTTGTCAGCCTTTGAACACGGGGACGAGTTCGAGCTGGCTCAATACCTGCGCGGCGATGTTGACGACGCCGAAGAGGAAAACCCAAACCATCAGCCCGAATCCGCCGTAAACCTTGTAGTTTTTGCCTGCGCCGAATTTTTGGCGCGAACGGTAGAGCAGCATGGCGGGGATGATGCCGGTCCAAATGGTTGCCGCCAGACCGACGTAGCCGATGGCGGTAACGAAGCCTGTTGGATACAACAGACAGAAAATCAGGGGCGGCAGGAAGGTGAGGGCGGCGGTTTTGGTGCGGCCGGACACGCTGTCGTTCCATTTGAAGATGTCGGCGATGTAGTCAAAGAGGCCGAGCGTTACGCCGAGGAAGGAGGTGGCAATCGCCATGTAGGAGAAGAGGGTCAACACTTTGTCCATGCTGCCGGTTTGGGCGAACTTGGACAGGGTTTCGATGAGGACGGAGACTTGCCCTTCGGCGGCGATGACGGGGGCGAATTCGTTGCGCGGCAGGTTGCCTTGGATGGCGACTTGCCACAGGACGTAAATCACGAGCGCGACCAGCGTACCTGCCCAAATGGATTTGGCGACTTTGGGCGCATCGCCTTTAAAGTATTTGAGCAGGCTGGAGACGTTGCCGTGGAAGCCGAAGGAGGCGAGGCAGACGGGCAGGGCGGCGGAGATGTAAATCCAGTAGCTCGTGCCTGCGGGGGCTTGGGTGTCGAAGAGGACGGGCAGTTTGGCATCGGCAAGCAGCCCGCCGGTCGCCCAAATGAAGGTCAGCACCATGCCGCCGATGAGGACGCTGGTGAAGCGATCGACCAGCCGTGCCGACGCCCACACGCAAAAGGCGAGGATGCCGAAGAAGACAAGCTGTCCGACGGTGAGCGAAACGTCGCTGCCTACCGCGCTGCCCAGCCCTTTGGCGGTCAAGTCGCCGCCGACGAAGATGTAGGCGTAGGTAAGTAAATATAAAACGAAGGCGACGGCAATGCCGTTGATGGCGTTCCAAGTCGGTCCGAGCAGGTCTTTGACCATGGTGTCGAAGCTGGCGCCGTGCGGATAGTGGGTGTTGACTTCAAGGATCATCAGGCCGCTGGAGAGCATGGAAAACCAAGTGTAAAGCAACACAATCAGCGAGCCTGTAAACCAGACGCCGGAAGTGGCGGTCGGGTTGGCAAGCATACCTGCGCCGATGACTGTACCGGCGATAATCATGGCGCCGCCGAATAGCGACGGGGTTTTGACGGACATGGAATTCTCCTCGGAAAAACAGTCCGCCATTATGCCGTAAAGTGTAAGGATTGGTAAGGAGGTCGTCTGAAAATTGCGGGGAATGGCAGACAGTAGGGGCGTTTCGGACGGGGCGGCGGCGTGTGGACGAGGACGGTTTAATTTTTTGAAAGATAGGGAGAAACGGCGGTTTCTCCTTTTTTATTTGGTTGGGTTGAAAAAGGGTTTTCAGACGACCTTTTGCTTGAAAATGCCGAATTTACATATTTATACGGCATTTTATGGCTAATTTTTCTCTAATTTTGCCTTCCTAGAATGCGCAACCCTTACAGAGGCCGCATCCGCAACAGGGTGCGGTAACAAAAAAACAGACGACACATCAAGCAGAAAGGAAGCCGCATGAGCCAATCATACGAAGTCATTTTTGAGAACAACCGCAAATGGCAGGAAACGAAGAGGCAGCAATGCCCCGATTACTTCAAAGACCTCGCCGACGGGCAAAATCCCGAATACCTCTACATCGGCTGCTCCGACAGCCGCGTCGCGGCGGAAGAGCTGATGGGATTTGAGCCGGGCGACGTGTTCGTGCACCGCAACGTCGCCAACCTTGTGCACGGTTTGGACATGAGTGCCGCCTCTGCCATCGAATACGCCGTCTCGCATCTGAAAGTCAAACATATCATCATCTGCGGCCACTACAACTGCGGCGGCATCAAAGCGGCGATGCTGCCCGAAGATTTTGGTACGATGAATCCGTGGTTGAGCAACATCCGCGACGTGTACCGCCTGCATCAGGAAGAACTGGACGCGATTGAGGACGGACACCTGCGCTACGACCGCCTGGTCGAATTGAACGTGCAGGAACAGTGCCTCAACGTCATCAAAATGGCGTGCGTGCAGGAACGTTACCTGCTCGACGGCTATCCGATCGTGCACGGCTGGGTCTTCGATCTGCGTACCGGCCGCCTCATCGATTTGAACATCGATTTCAAAAACATCCTCGCCGACATTCAAAAAATCTACGACCTCACCGATTCAGAATGGGTGGTCAACGCGCGCAAGAAAGCGGGTTGACGGCTCGGAGGTCGTCTGAAAATCAGTTTGAACAAGCGTCCTGATTTTTCAGACGACCTTGATTTGCCCCAATCCTCTCAAATACAAAAACATACACACATCAGGAGTACCCCTCACCATGAAACCCCATCAGAAAAAACAGCCTTTGGGCAGCCTGTTCAAGTCCAATTTTGCTTCCGGACTGGTTGTCTTCCTCGTCGCCCTGCCGTTGTGCCTCGGCATCGCGCTCGCTTCCGGCGCGCCGCCTTTGTCCGGCGTGTTGGCGGGCATCGTCGGCGGTATCGTCATCGGTTCACTCAGTACCTCGCACATCAGCGTTTCCGGCCCCGCCGCAGGCTTGGCGGCGACTATCCTTGCCGCGATTACCGAACTCGGTTCGTTCGAGTTGTTTCTGTGCGCGGGCTTAATCGCCGGCGCCATCCAGCTTTTGCTCGGCTTCATCCGTGCCGGCAGCCTTGCCGAATACATCCCCGTGTCCGTTATTGAAGGCATGTTGGCGGGCATCGGCGTGATTATCATCATGAAACAGATTCCGTTTGCCTTGGGCAGCAGCGGCAGCCTCGCCGATCCTGCCGCACTGTTTGCCGACATCCACACAGGCTCTCTTTTGGTAGCGGGCGTATCGATGGCGATCCTAATCGTATGGGACAAAATCCCCGCGCTGAAAAACATCAAAGCCCTGCCCGCCGCGCTGGTTGCTGTGGGCGCGGGGATACTGATGAACCAATGGTTCGTCGCCAGCGGCAGCAGCCTTGCCATTCCCGCCGGACAACTCGTCCAACTACCCGTCCCCGACACATGGCGCGAAGCCGCAGCTATGCTCACGCTGCCCAACTTTTCAGGTTTTGGCAACAGCTACGTTTGGATGACCGGCATCACCATCGCCATCGTCGCCTCGATTGAAACCCTGCTCTGCATCGAAGCCGCCGACCGCCTCGACACCCACCGCCGCATTACCGACACCAACCGCGAATTGCGCGCTCAGGGCGCAGGCAACATCGTCAGCTCGCTCATCGGCGGACTGCCCATTACCTCCGTCGTCGTGCGCTCGTCCGCCAATGCCAATGCAGGTGCGACGCACAAACTGTCTGCCGTTATCCACGGCGTCCTGTTGCTGGTGTGCGTTTTGGCGATTCCTTTTATCCTCAATATGATCCCCCTGTCCACCCTCGCCGCCGTCTTGCTGCTGGTGGGCTACAAACTGGCAAAACCCGCCACCCTCCTGCATTTCTGGCATAAAGGGCTGTACCAGTTCATCCCCTTCGCCGCCACCCTCGCCGCAGTCGTCGCGCTCGACCTGCTCAAAGGCGTCGGTATCGGGCTCGCCATCAGCATCATCTTCATCCTTCAGGGCAACATGAAACGCGCCTACTACCTCAGCCGCGAAGAACTCGCCGAAGCCGACGAAATCAGCTTAGAGCTGGCAGAAGAAGTCTCGTTCCTGAACAAAGCCGCCATCAAGAAAACCCTGAAAAACATCCGTCCGGGTTCGAAAGTAACCATCAACGCCGAACGCTCGTCCTACATCGCCGGCGACGTATTGGAACTGATTGAAGACTTCGCCAACGTCTTCGCCAAAGAAAACGACATAGACGTCGTGCTCAAAGGCTTCAAATCCGACTACGACCACGAAGGCCGCGACCACCACAGCCATGTGCGGGTAGGGCATAGCGCGAGTATTTAGAAATCGCGTTGGAATGAGTAGGAGAAGAAAGAGGTCGTCTGAAAAACCTGTTTTGGAGGATTTTCAGACGACCTTTTTGTATTCTGATACTTTAAATCCATTATCGCCTCAATACGACACTAAAAAGCAGTAACGGCGGCATCCAGTAATCTGCCCCCTCTCCCGTTTGGCGGGAGAGGGTTGGGGAGAGGGTGGCTCTTTGCCCTTTATTGCCGTATATCCGCAAGCCACCCCCATCCTAGCCTTCCCCCGCCGGACGGGGGAAGGGATCAGGTTGCTGTAACTGAAAGAGGTCGTCTGAAAAACCTATCTCAATCTTTTCAGACGACCTCTTTGTATTCTGATACTTTAAATCCATTATCGCCTCAATACGATAGGATTCGCGGGCAAAGCCCACGCTACACCGTCGGGCAACTCCTAAAGTTGGAGAAAACCCATAGCGGAATTTTTTGCGTTGGTTTGTGGAATAACCGTAGCGTGGGCTTTGCCCACGAGAATCCGCCCCCTCTCCCGTCCGGCGGGAGAGGGTTGGGGAGAGGGTGGCTCTTGCCCTTTATTGCCGTACATCCGCAACCCCCCCATCCTAACCTTCCCCCGCCGGACGGGG
>NZ_KV814894.1:174046-186417 GCF_001814135.1 Neisseria sp. HMSC067H09
TTCCCCCGCCGGACGGGGGAAGGGATCAGGTTGCCGTAACTGAAAAAAGGTCGTCTGAAAAACCTATTTCGAGCTTTTCGGATGACCTTGTTGGCAAATTCAAATAGAAAATATCTGCTTCGTCATTCCCGCGCAGGCAGGAATCTAGGTTTTGGAAGCTATGGAAATCTTTAAAAATTGCAGCGGCCTTTCAGAATCTGGATTCCCGCCTGTGCGGGAATGACGGCGGTTGAGGAGTTGGCTGTTTCGTCCGACAGAAAAGAAACATAACGAAATATTTAAGAAACAGTAACGGCAGTATTTAGTAATCTGCCCCCTCTCCCGTCTGGCGGGAGAGGGCTGGAGAGAGGGTGGCTCTTGCCCTTTATGCTGTATATCCGCAAACCACCCCCATCCTAACCTTCCACCGCAGGACAGTGGAAGGGATCAGGTTGCTGTAACTGAAAAAGGTCGTCTGAAAAACTTATCTCAAGTTTTCAGACGACCTTGTGTTTTTGACGGATTTGACGACGGTAATTTAGAACGTAACTGCTTCAGCCAAAATTTTACCCGCCAAGTCTTTGGGCGACAGGTTGGGTTCGCTTTGCAACGGCCATTTGATGCCGACGGTCAGGTCGTTCCAAATCAGCGAATGTTCGGCTTTCGGGTTGTAATAGTCCGTGCATTTATAAACGAATTCGGCTTCATCGCTCAAAACGTAAAAGCCGTGTGCGAAACCTTCGGGTACCCATAGCTGGCGTTTGTTTTCCGCCGATAGGATTTCGCCCGCCCATTTGCCGAAAGTCGGCGAGTCTTTGCGCATATCGACGGCAACGTCGAACACTTCGCCGACAACGACGCGGACGAGTTTGCCTTGCGTGTTTTCGGTTTGGTAATGCAGGCCGCGCAATACGCCTTTGCCTGATTTGGAATGGTTTTCCTGTACGAAGGTGCGGTCGCAGACGTTGGCCTTAAACCATTCGTCGCGGAAGGTTTCCATAAAGAAGCCACGTGCATCGCCGAAGACTTGGGGTTCTAAAAGTTTGACGTCGGGTAGGGTGGTATCGATGATTTTCATGAAGTATTCTCAAGTATGGGACAGGTCGTCTGAAAACGGACGGGATGTTACAAACAAGCCATTTCGTTTTCCATTTGCTGTTCTAAGGTTTCGCGGCGGCGGATAAGCCGGTATTCGCTACCGTCCACCAAGACTTCCGCCGCCCGGTTGCGCGCGTTGTAATTGCTTGCCATGCTGGCGCCGTATGCGCCTGTGCTGCGGATAACCAGCAAATCGCCTTCTTCGCAGGCAAGGGTGCGGTCTTTGCCGAGGAAGTCGCCGGTTTCACAAATCGGGCCGACGATGTTGGCAGTCAGCGGCGGGATGTTTTTTGGTTCTACCGCTTCGATATGGTGATAGGCATCATAGAGGGCGGGGCGCATGAGGTCGTTCATGGCGGCATCGACCATGACAAAGTTTTTTTCTTCGCCGTGTTTGACGAACTCGACGCGCGTCAGCAGCGAGCCTGCGTTGCCGACCAAGCTGCGGCCGGGTTCGAGGATGAGCTTCAGACGACGTGTGCCGATCAGTTTTTGAACTGCTTGGGCATACGCGCCCAAATCGGGGACGGTTTCGTCTTGATAAACGATGCCGACGCCGCCGCCTAAGTCCAAATGTTCTAAAACGATGCCTTCATCCGCCAACTGATCCACCAAAATCAAAATACGCTCGCAGGCTTCGATGAGCGGGCTTAAGTCGGTCAGTTGCGAACCGATGTGGCAGTCGATGCCGATGATTTTGAGGTGGCTTTGGCGGGCGGCGTGGCGGTAGGCTTCGAGCGCGTCGGCGTAGGCGATGCCGAATTTGTTGGCTTTCAGGCCTGTGGAGATGTAAGGATGGGTTTTGGCATCGACATCAGGGTTGACGCGCAGGGAGACGGACGCGGTTTTACCCAAGCGTTCGGCAACCTTTTGAATGCGGTCGATTTCGGGGATGCTTTCCATATTGAAGCATTTCACGCCGGCATGAAGCGCGAACTCGATTTCCGCCTCGCTTTTGCCCACGCCTGAAAATATGGTTTTCGCCGCGTCGCCGCCTGCCGCCAAAACACGCGCCAATTCGCCGCCGGAGACGATGTCGAAACCGCTGCCCAACGAGGCGAAGTGTTTGATGATGCTCAGATTGCCGTTTGCCTTGACGGCGTAGCAGACAAGCGGGGAAAGCGCGGCAAACGCGGTTTGGTAATTTTCAAATGCTTCAGTCAGTGCGGATTGGCTGTACACATAAAGCGGCGTGCCGAATTCTTCGGCAAGGCGGGAGTAAGGGACTTGTTCGCAATGCAGGGTCATGGTGGTAAGGTTTAATCGTTGGTTTGATTGGTAGGTTCTTTGGAAGAATGGACTTTTAAGCCGGTTTGGATCACGCCGAAACGCGCCTTGTCGCCTTCTTTGGGCAGGTAGAGGTCGCCTTTGTAACCGCAGGCTGAAAGCAGGAGGGCGGTTGCCGCAGCAAAAAATACGCCGTATTTCATCGGTAAACTTCCTTCATAAGCGCGAATGTGGCAAGATTCGGTATCTTAAACAAAAAACACACAAAAAGCCATGATGACCGAAAGCGAATTCATCCGCATGAGCGAAGAATTGTTCGAACACATCGAAGACCAAATCGACGAAAACGGCTGGGATTTCGACTGCCAGTTTGCCGGAAACGTCCTGACCATCGAAGCGGCGGACGGCACGCAAATCATCGTCAACCGCCACACGCCCAATCAGGAATTGTGGATTGCCGCAAAAAGCGGCGGCTACCATTTCGCCGAGCAAAACGGCAAATGGCTGGCAACGCGCGACGGACGGGATTTCTACGACGTTTTGAACGAAGCACTGAGCGCGGCTTCGGGCGAAGCGGTTGAGATTGCCGAATTGTAAGCCGAAAGGCAGACCATTCAGTAATACCAACGGAAAACAATCAGAAAGAAAATCGTCATGAAATATCTACCCCTTCTGTTACTTGCTGCCACAGCCCCCGCTTTTGCCGGTTCATCCAGCATCTACTTAAACAACGATTACCGACAGGTTTTCGCTACCCCAAGCGGCAATATCTTATGTGGTGGCGACAGCCAAAAGCGCACTAAGACCGGCAAACCCCGAACCAACGATTTGTATTGTTTTATCGGTCTGAATAAAGCTATGCCCAAACGCTGTAACCAACAAGGTGAAGGCTTGGATTTCACGCTGAATGCCAAAGGTAAAGCCACTATGAGCTGCGCGGGTTTCGAATTTGTCCCCTACAATGAAGGCTACGAAGAAACACGCGTACTGAAATACGGTGAAACCATTAGCGGTCAGGGTTGGAGCTGCCGCAGCGGAACATCAGGCTTAAGTTGTCAAAATAACGACGGCCACGGTTTTTCAATCAATCGTAAAGAATACCGCCTGTTTTAATTGTTCGAGCTGTTTCTGTCCTTGGCTGAAGGTCGTTTTCAGACGACCTTTATATGGTATTGAAGTTGGCGAAGCATGAACCAAACTTACAGACTTGGACGATGAATTGCTGGACAAAATCCTATCCCGAAAACCTACATAACCCGCAAAAAAGGATAATCCAATGCCCCTGTTAGACAGTTTCAAAGTCGACCACACCCGTATGCACGCCCCCGCCGTGCGTGTGGCGAAAACCATGACCACGCCCAAAGGCGACACCATTACCGTATTCGACCTGCGCTTTTGCGTGCCCAACAAAGAAATCCTCTCCGAAAAAGGCATCCACACGCTGGAGCATTTGTTCGCAGGCTTTATGCGCGACCACTTGAACGGCAACGGCGTCGAAATCATCGACATTTCCCCGATGGGCTGCCGCACCGGTTTCTACATGAGCCTCATCGGTACGCCCGACGAGCAGCAGGTCGCCGATGCATGGCTCGCTTCGATGCAGGATGTGGTCAATGTCAAAGACCAAAGCAAAATCCCCGAGTTGAACGAATACCAATGCGGCACCTATCTGATGCACTCGCTCGCCGAAGCGCAGGAAATCGCGCAAAACGTCCTGACGCGCAAAGTGGCGGTGAATAAAAACGAAGAGCTGACGCTGGATGAAAGTTTATTGAACGCTTAAACGATATGCTTTGAAAAAGGTCGTCTGAAAACGGGAAACCGGATTTCAGACGACCTTTTGTTTGGGCGCGTGATATTCCGCTGTCGGTTTGTTTAAGCAGAAAAATATATTTCAAAACTAAAAAATAAAATACGAGAACAAGATATAGTGGTTTAACTTTAAACCAGTACGGCGTTGCCTCGCCTTGCCGTACTATCTGTACTGTCTGCGGTTTCGTTGCCTTGTCCTGATTTAAATTTAATCCACTATAAATACGGGAAGTTCCTATAAGGTTATTCTACAATACACCTTTTATTCATTGCGTAAGGTCGTCTGAAATGACGGATTTGTCGAAAGGTCTGATTGCGGCGGCGTTGTCCAATATTTTGTTTGTTGTGTTGTTTTTATACGGAATTTGGATGAAGCCGATGACGGGGACGGAAGTCTTCGCTTGGCGTATGGTGGCGATGCTGGCGGCTTTGTTCGTCCTGATGGGGATGGTGGGCGGCTGGCAGGCGGCAGACAGATTTATACGCGGCGTCGGCCGGGATTGGAAACGCTGGCTGTTGATTTTCCTGCCCACCCCTGTTTTTGCGAGCCAGTTGTGGCTGTTTGTCTGGTCGCCCGTCAACGGGGAGGGTGTGAATGTGGCGATGGGCTATTTTCTGTTTCCGCTGGCTATGATGTTGTGCGGGCGGATTTGGTTTAAAGAACGCCTCAACCGACTGCAAACGGCGGCAGTCATGCTGGCGTGCGCCGGCGTGGCGTGGGAATGGCTGCGGATGGGTGCGTTTTCGTGGGCGACGGTGTGGGTGTTCGGCACTTATCCTGTGTATTACCTGCTGCGGCGAAGGTTGGGCGTGCCGCCTTTGGTCGGATTGACGTTGGATTTGATGGTGATTGCGCCGTGCGCGCTGGTGTATATCGTATTTTTTACGGATACGTTAGGTTTGATTGCCGATATGCCCGTATTGGCGGGGTTGGGGGTATTGCTGGGGATAAACAGCGCGATAGCCATGCATTTGAACCTGAAGGCAAATCAATTATTGCCGGTCGCTGTCTTCGGCATGATGAGTTATTTGGAGCCTGTTTTGCTGTTTGCCGTATCGGTAACGTTTTTGGGCGAACCTTTGCAGCCCGGGGCTTTAATCAGCTATGGTTTGATTTGGTCGGGGTTGTGCCTGATGATGGCAAACGGGTGGATGAAGGCAAGACAGAAAGCGGTTGATGAAAGATAAAGGACAATAAAAGGTCGTCTGAAAACTTGGAAACGGGTTTCAGACGACCTTTTTATTTTTAAATCAAGATGGAGGATTACCAGTTTTGTACGATTTGGGTTGCTTCGTTCAGCCGCTCTACCGTTCCGACATCCAACCAAAGACCGTTGTGTTTTTGCGCGTCAACCTTTCCTTCGTTCATTGCTTGGCGCAGGAGGGGGGCGAGTTTGGCCGGATGGTGCGGCGGTGTATCGCGGAAGAGTTCGGGGCGGTAAACGCCTACGCCGCTGAAAGTCAAGGCTTCGCCTGCTGATTTGTCTGAAGAGGCTAAGCCGTTGGCAAGCAGGGCGAAGTCTCCGTCGGGATTGTGCGGCGGGTTGTCAACCAGCCATAGGCAGGCGAGTTTGTCTGAATACGTCAATGCTTCGGCGGCCTGTCGGGCTTTGGAAAAGTCGATGTCGGTCAGTACGTCGCCATTGACAACGAGGAATGGTGCGTCGCCAAGCAGGGACAGGGCAGTGGCAATGCCGCCTGCGGTTTCCAAGCCGCCTGCTTTTTCAGGGGAATAGGCGATGCGTACGCCGTATTGCGAGCCGTCTCCAAGCGTGGTTTCGATTTGTTCGCCGAGCCAGGCGTGATTGATGACGATTTCGGTAAAGCCTGCGGTTTTCAGATGACGTAAGTGCCAGCCGATTAAGGGTTCGCTGCCGACTTGAAGCAGGGGTTTGGGGGTATGGTCGGTCAGCGGGCGCATCCGTTCGCCGCGTCCCGCGGCAAGTATCATTGCTTTCATAGGGGAGATGGATAAGTTTGGATAATGAAATGATGGGCAGTCCGTCGGAATTGGGGAGGCTGATTCAAGGTCGTCTGAAAATGAAATCTGATGGTTTCAGACGACCTTGCGAGCTTGGGGAGCTTTATTCCAAAGATTTGAATTGCCGTCGGAAATATAATAAAGCCGGAGGATGTGTGCCGGAATTTTTGATTTCGTTGATTTCAACGTAAAAGATAAAATGCGTCCCGATTTCGTGTTGTGAAACGATACGTCCGTGCAGATGCGCCAGTGCGTCTTCGACTTCAAGTTGCCCGGTTTTGCCCCTGTTCCAAATATGGTAGGCAAAGCGTTCTTCAGGGGAAAGCCCGGTCAGGCCGGCAAAGTGTTCTGCGATGTCCTGTTGGCTTTCGGACAGGGTATTGATGCACAAGTCGCGGTTGGTCTGAAGAATCGGAATAATTGCCGCCTTGCGGTTGATGCAGAGCATAATGGTCGGCGGTTCGTCGGTAACAGGGGTAACGGCAGTCATGGTAATACCGTAACGGCCGGATTCTCCATCGGTCGTGATGACGTGTACGCCTGCGGCGCAGGATGCCATGGCATCCCTGAACGGATGCTTGAGTGTGTGTGCCGAATCTGTCATTCGTCGTGCTTTTTATTTCAGGTGCTGTTCGATTTTCGACAGCGCCGTCAGCAGCTCTTTGAGTTCGAGCATTTTTTCTTTGGAAAGCACTTGCTCAATGGCATCGTAACGTTCGTCCACTTGCGCGCCGATGGATTCGAAAAGTTTTTCTCCTTCGTTTGTCAGCTTCAAATAGACGCGGCGTTGGTCGTTGGACGGCTTCAGACGCACGACGAGGCCTGCTTTTTCCAAGCGGGTCAAAATGCCGGTCAGGCTGGGGCGCAGGATGCATGCTTGATTGGCAAGGTCTTGAAAGTCCAATGTGCCGTTTTCGGCAAGCAGGCGGATGATTCGCCATTGCTGGTCGGTGATATTGGCTTGGTTCAAAATAGGACGGAATTGGGTCATCAACGCTTCCCGCGCTTGAATCAGGCCGATGTTAATAGACGCATGTTTGGATTGGTTGGGCATGAGGGGTCTCCGTTGTTACCGATAAACAAACCTTTGAAGCGTGGAGGCAGATTTGTAAAGGCTGTATTGTCATTATAAGAGCCCTGTGAAAGCGGCGGATGCGTGGGAGCAAAGTATCAAACCAAAAATCAGATAACATTCCGTAAGTTTGTTTTGATAGTAATGTTCCGTATTTTCTTATGTTTGTATATTAGTCTATTTTTGACATAACCTCAACAAAATCATCAGTTGCGCTGGCAAGGGGCGGTTTATTTTTTCAATAAACGAATATTTACTTCGCAGGGTCATGTACTACGCAGGATTTGAGTTCTTTATATATTAAAGGATTTAACAGGATAGCATTAATAGAACAGATCCGATATGAAAATTCTGGTGCGCAATCCCCAATAAGTGTTGATTCCTGAGGTAAAGTGAACCATTTTTCCGTTTTTAATCAGGATAATGCTCGGGGTAACGGAAACTTTCCATTTTTGCGCCAAGCGTCCGTCGTTGTCATTGACCGTAGGAAAGTCGAGATGTTTTTCCGACATATAGGTACGGATATGCTCATCCGCACCGGAGTGCAGGGCAATACCGACAACAGGAATGCCGTCTTCGGCAAGCCGGGAAATAGTAGGCGAGGTATAGGCGCAGATATGGCACCAGTCTCCCCATACATAAAGGACGGCGGTACGGTTTGTACTAAGTAAGGCAGGTGTCAGCGTTTCTCCTGAAAGCAGGTGCAGCGGTTCGGACGACATTTGCACGGGCGGTTCGGGTTTGCGCCACCAATCAGCAACGGCCGATAAGAAGGCGAAAATGACTATTGCCTGTAAAAAGGATAAGGAGAGTGATTTGATGCGTGATGGCAGGCGTTTCATTTTTGAGGGATGAGGAGAGGAAAAAAGGGGATGATACTTTGTTTTGATGCAATATTTCATAAAATTACCTAATGGGTCGTCTGAAAAAACGGATGATGGGAAAGGTATAACTGGATTGATAAAACATTAATTACATCAAACTACATTTTTGATATAATTCGGGTCGCAAACCTTTATCCAACCGTAACAGAGGAAAAACCATGGGCATTAAAGTCGCCATTAACGGATATGGCCGCATCGGCCGCCAAGTATTACGCGCCATCTACGATTACAACCTGCAAGACCAACTTGAAGTCGTCGCTGTCAACGCCAGCGGCAGCCTCGAAACCAACGCCCATCTGACCAAATTCGATACCGTCCACGGCCGCTTTAATGCTGACATTTCCCACGATGCGACCCACCTCATCATCAACGGCCGCAAAATCCCGTTCTTCTCCACCCGCAACCCCGCCGAACTGCCCTGGCGCGATTTGAGCGTGGACTTGGTGATGGAATGCACCGGCTCGTTCACCAGCAAATCCAAAGCCAATGCCCATCTCGAAAGCGGCGCGAAAAAAGTGCTGATTTCCGCACCGGGCGAGGCTGATGTTGACGCGACCATCGTCTACGGTGTGAACGACGACGTGATTACCGACGACATGACCGTCATCTCCAATGCTTCCTGCACCACCAACTGCCTCGCCCCCGTCGCCAAAGTATTGAGCGAAAACATCGGCATCGTCAAAGGCGCGATGACCACCATCCACGCCCTGACCAACGACCAAACCGTGACCGACGTGCGCCACAAAGACTTGCGCCGCGCCCGCAGCGGTGTGGAAAACATGATTCCGACCAAAACCGGCGCGGCGAAAGCCGTCGGTTTGGTCTTGCCCGAATTGAAAGGCAAACTCGACGGCCTTGCCATCCGCGTGCCGACCGTCAATGTTTCATTGGTGGACTTGAGCTTCCAAGCCGCGCGCGATACGAGTGTCGAAGAAATCAATGCGCTGATGAAGGCCGCCTCAGAAGAAGGTCGTCTGAAAGGCGTGTTGGGCTACAACACGCTGCCGCTGGTGTCTATGGACTTTAACCACACCACCCAAGCCAGTACCTTTGACGCAACGCTGACCAAAGTAACCGACGGTAATATGGTTAAAGTGTTCGCCTGGTACGACAACGAGTGGGGCTTCAGCTGCCAAATGCTGAACACTGCCCGTCGTATGTTCGGTTTGGAAGTGCGCCCGTTTGAATAAAACGGATTGTCGAAGATGCCAAAAGGTCGTCTGAAAACCATGATTGGATTTTCAGACGACCTTTTTTATTTATCTGCTTGTTTTCGTTCCGGATTGAGCCAATGCCATTGCTCGCGCAATGTTTGTTCCAATGCTTTTTGTTTTTCTTTGGGATTGTTCAGTCCGTGGGTAATACGGTTGTAGTCAAGTGTAACGGACGGATTAGCGACATTGCCCCGTATTTTGATCGGTATGGGTTTGGCGGAAGGATTGAGTGTGTTACGGATAAGTAGGTTTTCGGATAGTTCTTGCGTATTCAGATCGGTGTAGCCGTTGCTGACTATGTGTAAATGTTCGGAAAACAATTCGGTATTGATGTGGTGGCTGATGCCCTTGTCTATTTCGCTATTGAGGGTAAAACGGTGGAAAGGGGTTTGAACATGCTCGCCGCTGGATTGTTGTGCGGAAATACCGTTTTTGAGGATGTTATTTATATCTATACCTTTCCATGCCCCATCCAAAATATTGAGGGTCAGCATCCCTTGTAGGGATTGGATAAGTTGTTTGCGGTTGTTACCCCGTGCTGTCAAATCGATGATGGCATCTCCGTTGCCGCTGAAGCTGTGAAAACCGAACAAATCTTGCAGCAATGGTCGGATTTGTACGTTTTGGGCATCTTGTTGGAGATGGTAGGTAGGCGGAGTTGTGTTTGCCATACTGATACCGCCTTCTGTCTGACCGCCGTAGAGACCCGCTTTAAAATGGCTTAGGGTGATATGTTCTTTGTCGGCATTCAGCAGGGTTTCAATATTGTCCAGTTGCAGGCCGGGTATTTGGATATTGCCGATTTTGATACTGGCATCAATTCTTGGGATTGGGCCGTTGTTGAGGATTGCAGGGTAGCCTGATCCGGAGTTTGCCTGTATATCATCCCAATAGGGGAGCAATGAGAGTTTTTGCAGGGCAATCCCGGCTTCCAAAAGAGGTGTTTGTTCTTCCGTTGGTTGATATTTGAAGACAAGAGCAAGGGGTTGGCGGTCGAATGTGCCTTTGAAATCCCCTTGCCAGTTTTCTTTGCCGTTCCAGTTAAATGAGCCGGTTAATTGGCTGATAAAGCGAGGATTGGGTAGGCGGTTGACCGTATCCTGCAATGTGGTCAGATTGATTGAAGATGATTGCAATCCTTTGTTTTGCTGCCACAGCAGAGGGCCTGTCAGGGTTAAATTGGTCTGATGGACGGCATTTTTGTTGCTGGCGTTGAATTCAAAGTTATCCAATGTGGCAACGCTGGTGCGGATGCTTGCTTTGTCGAGTTTGAATGAGCCGTTCCATTGGCTTTCCGGCTTGCCTGCTGTAAATGCACCATTGAGTGATGGAATATTCAATACATTGTTTTTCAAGGATAAATGGGGAATTTGCGCGGTCAGGTGAAAATTTTGGGTAGGATTATCCGTACGCAGACTGAGGTTGTCTGCTTGTAGGGAGTTGTTTTCAGACGACCACGTCCATGTGCCGCTTCCATCAGCGGACAGTTTGTTTTCTTTTTCAGCAATAGATGCTTCCCAAAGTAAATTGGGAATGTTCCATCCGGTTTCAGAGGCATTAAACACGCCGCTACCCTGCCATTGGATGGGTTGATTTGAGCGGCGCAGGCTGCCGTTGATTTTGAAGGGACGGCCGTCAGCCCCGTTGTTGCGGATGTTTAGATAAAAATTGTCGATAATATGTGTTTGCCCTGCGATGTTCATATGCAGAGAGCTGTTTTCTATAATCAAACGGTTTAAAGAAGTAGGGTGGGAAGGATGTAACAGGTCTTGCAGGTTCCATTTGCCGTCATCGGTGCGCGATAACACGGCATCTGCACCTGTAATAACCCATTTTTCGATGACCGGGTGATCGTTCCACAGGCTGCTCCAGCCCAAACCGATATGGGTCTCTTTGATATGTAAGGCAGTTTGATTGCTTTGAGGTTGGGTAATGGTAACGTTTTTTAGGGTAACGGTAGGACGGGGAAACCAGCTTCGGCGGATGTCGCTGCTGAAGCGGATATTCCGCCCCGTTCCGCTGAAGGCGTTTTGTACGGAAGCTTCGATTTGTTCGGGGGAAAATAGGGCATAAACCGATGCATACAGGGTGGCTGCGGTGCAAACGAGAAAGATGACCGCAGTTACGGCTGTTTTCAGCCAAAATTTTCCTGAATTAAGCAGAGGATTTTTCATGCGTAAAGGCAATAAGGTAACATGGCTGAAAGTATAACACATGACATTTGGGATGGTATGGATGGGGGATTAAGGGTAAATGTAAGGTGTGAGTGGTAGGCCTTGTGGTGGGACAGGTCGTTTGAAAGCAGTAACGCGTCAAGAGGTAAATCTTATCTTAATAATGTAGTGATAATTTTATGGATAAAATAAAGAAAAGTATCAAAAGTTCTGTGTAATTACTCTAAGACTTTATCAGTCATTGCAGCTGTTTGATTTAGATTTGGCTGTTTCCGATGCTGTATGCTGGTAGAAATCAGTATCAGAAGTATCAATATAGCCTGTAACTAATATTGAGTCCGTATGTGGCTACGGGTGTGAGGGATAGAAGCCTTTACGCGATATTGAAGGATTGGGTGGGTGAATCCTACTTCAGAGCAAAACGTATCTGGGGGAAAATCGGGTACAGTGTGAGTGAAAAACTATCGTTTTCAGAATATTGAAACGTTGGGGTAAGGTTTATGCCAAGATTGTTTCCATCCCTAATCACTCCTAATTCTAACCAAACACCCCCTTAATTCTCCCCGGATACCTGATAATGAGGCATCCGGGCCGCCTTTTAGGCAGCAACAGACATACTTAGCCTGTTGGCGGATTTCAACAGGTTCAAACACATCGCCTTCAGATGGCTTTACGCACTCACTTTGAGCAGCCTGAAATAGGCTGCCTGCGTGTAGCGGAATTTACGGTGCAGCGTACTAAAGCTTTGTTCAACCACATAACGAGTTTTCGATCAATATCGGTTACGCTTCATTTGAGCTTCCGTCTGCGGGTGGTTGCGGTGGTCTCGGAGGTAACGGGTTTTTTGACGATTCAGGTATTGTTCGATCGGGTGCCAATCAATCACCTGATCCACCTTCAATAGTGGGAAGCGGTCGATGTGTTTGGCAA
>NZ_KV814894.1:186517-203074 GCF_001814135.1 Neisseria sp. HMSC067H09
AGGGGATTTTGGGGAATTTTGCAAAGGTCTCAAACCCTGAAAACCTCGTCTGGTAAATGCCGAAGGTACATAAATCACTTGACCGATTACATCGTATTACGTAAAGTATGCGGCATTCTTTTGAATTGGTATTACCAATTTATTTGATAATTACTCTCAGATTAAGGTTCGATATCTCTCCCGCATCCGACATCATTAGAAAAAATTGATAAACAACGCCGATTTAAGGATTCACCATGGCACTATTCCTCAGCATTTTTCCCATCATCCTGCTGATTTGGCTGATGGTTAAGAAAAACAGTATGCCTTCCTACATCGCGCTGCCGATTACCGCCGCGCTGATTTACGCCATCAAGCTGTTTTATTTCAAAGACGATGCTATGCTGCTCAACGCAACCGCAGCGTCCGGCCTGGTTTCCACATTGACACCGATTACCGTGATTTTCGGTGCGATCATGTTCAACCGTATGATGGAAACCACCGGTTGTATCGACATTATCCGCAAATGGCTGGCGACCATCAGCCCGAATCCTGTGGCGCAGCTGATGATTATCGGCTGGTCGTTTGCCTTTATGATTGAGGGTGCATCCGGCTTCGGTACGCCTGCTGCGATTGCCGCCCCGATTCTGATGAGCCTGGGTTTCAACCCGTTGAAAGTAGCAATTTTTACGCTGGTTATGAACTCCGTACCGGTATCTTTCGGCGCGGTCGGTACGCCGACTTGGTTCGGTTTCGCACCGTTGAACCTGAGTGCCGAAAACATCCTTGCCATCGGCAGACAAACCGGCGTGATGCACTTCTTCGCAGGTTTCGTCATTCCCGTCATCGGCTTGAGCTTCATCGTGCCTTGGTCTGAAATCCGTAAAAACTTAGGCTTCATCGGCATCGCCGTCTTCTCTTGTACCATTCCTTATGTCGCATTAGCGATGGTCAACGAAGAATTCCCATCACTCGTTGCCGGCGCAATCGGCCTGATGGTATCCGTATTCGCAGCCAACCACGGCTGGGGCTTAAGCAAAGACCATCCGAAAGACCCGAATGCCGAAAAAGTACCTTTCGCCCAAGTCGCCAAAGCACTTGCCCCTCTGGGTATGCTGATCGGTATGCTGGTCGTTACCCGTATCAAACAGCTCGGCATCAAAGGCCTGCTGACCAGCAAAGAAGAATGGTTCAGCTTCCAACTGCCGTTTGATTTGAGCAAAATCACCGTTAGCGACTCTTTGACCATTACCTTCGGCAATATTTTCGGACAAGGCGTCAATGCGTCATACCAAACTCTCTACGTTCCCGCATGGATTCCGTTTGTCTTTACCGTTTGGATTTGTATCCTGCTTTATAAAACCAAATTCAAAGACGCCTGGGCTTTCTACGCTGCAACGTTCAACCAAACCAAAAAACCGCTGCTTGCCTTGATGGGCGCACTGATTATGGTTCAACTGATGATGGTTGGCGGCGACGACTCCATGGTGAAAATCATCGGTAAAGAGTTTGCCGCGATGGCAGGCGAACACTGGGTTTACTTCTCCCCTTACCTTGGCGCTATCGGTGCATTCTTCTCCGGTTCGAACACCGTATCCAACCTGACATTTGGTCCGATTCAGCAACAAATCGCCCTTGATACCGGCCTGTCCGTGACCCTCATCCTCGCCCTGCAATCCGTCGGCGGCGCAATGGGCAACATGGTCTGCATCAACAACATCATCGCCGTATGTACCGTACTGGACGTAAAAAACGCCGAAGGTGCGATTATCAAGAAAACCGTCATCCCCATGGCGATTTACGGTGTGATTGCTGTCGCCATAGCAATTATTTTCTTCCCTCTAAGGTAAGCACCTTGTAACGCAAGAAGAGGTCGTCTGAAAAAATGTTCAGACGACCTTTTTCTTTTGTCCTTCCGGTACGATGTTTTGTTACAATATTCATAACCATACCGATAAGCACAAGCTGCAATCCAAGGAGAAAACATGAAAACCGCTATTGTCGATTACGGCATGGGCAACCTGCATTCCGTCCTCAAATCCGTACAGGCCGCGCAAGCCTTGTCGGGCAAAGCCGGTGAAGTTTATCTGACCGACCGCCCCGAAGACATCTTCGCTGCCGACAAAATCATTTTCCCCGGTCAGGGTGCGATGCCCGACTGTATGGCTGCATTGAGGCAAAGCGGTTTGGGCGAGGCAGTGGAAGATGGATTGAAAAACAAACCGTTTTTCGGCATCTGCGTCGGCGCGCAATTATTGTTCGAACACAGCGAAGAAGGCGATACCGCCGGACTGGGTTGGTTTAAAGGCAGGGTCAAACGCTTCTCCGCCAATCAAACCGATGAACACGGAGGTCGTCTGAAAGTGCCGCACATGGGCTGGAACACAGTACGCCAAACCCGCCCGCACCCGCTGTTTAAAGACATTGGTCAAGAAACGCGCTTTTACTTTGTACACAGCTACTACTTCGCTCCCGAAGACCCTGAAACCGTCCTTGCTACCAGCGAATATCCGCACGAATTTGCCTGCATCGTCGGCAAAGACAATGTCTTCGCCACCCAGTTCCACACGGAAAAAAGTCACGACGCAGGATTGTTGCTGTTACGCAATTTTTTGGACTGGATAGTTTGAAAAGGCTTGCACTTTGATTTTTATAAATTAATCAGGTCGTCTGAAAAGGATTTTCAAGCAATTTTAATCAGGATTTCGCATCACTGTTATCTTAAATTATTCAAATATGCTAAAACTCGATAATTTGTGTAAAATACACTCCGCATAAGGATAGGACTCCCATGCTGCTGATTCCCGCAATCGATTTAAAAGAAGGCCGCTGCGTGCGCCTGAAACAAGGTTTGATGGAGCAGGCGACGGTGTTTTCCGATTCGCCCGCCGAAACTGCGCTGCATTGGTTCAAACAAGGCGCGCGCCGTTTGCATTTGGTGGACTTAAACGGCGCATTTGCCGGCGTTCCGCAAAATTTTCCCGCCATCAAGGACATCCTCGCTGCCGTTGCCAAAAACATTCCCGTACAGCTGGGCGGCGGGATACGCGACTTGGAAACCATTGAAAAATATTTGGATTTGGGATTGAACGACGTCATTATCGGTACGGCGGCGGTAAAAAATCCCGACTTCGTGCGCGAAGCGTGCAAAACGTTTCCGGGGCAGATTATCGTCGGGTTGGATGCCAAAGACGGCATGGTGGCGATAGACGGCTGGGCGACCGTAACCGAGCATCATGTGATTGATTTGGCGAAACGTTTTGAAGACGACGGCGTCAACAGCATTATTTACACCGACATCGGCCGCGACGGCATGATGAGCGGCGTGAACATCGACGCGACCGTCAAACTGGCGCAAGCCGTCGCCATTCCGGTTATCGCGTCGGGCGGTTTGACCAATTTGGACGACATCCGCGCTTTGTGTGCCGTTGAAAAACACGGCGTGGCGGGCGCGATTACCGGGCGTGCGATTTACGAGGGCAGTATTGATTTTGCCCAAGCGCAACAGTTGGCGGATTCGCTGGCATAATTTGTATTGGCGGAACCCGCCGCACTCGTTTTGGCGAAATTCGTTACACTCATTTTAGCGAAACTCACTGCGTTCGTTTTAGCGAAACTCGCTGCGCTCGTTTTCAGACGACCTTATTTAAAAACAACCATCCAGGTCGTCTGAAATGACCCTATGTTTTCTTACTCACTTGTCCCGCCGTTTTCAAACAATATAGCGGGGCGAAGATACACAATACTCGGTTGAACCTGTTTGCTTTCATTGTTGTCCTGTCTTCACAGGCAGGACAAAAGATGGGTTCGTCCATTTTTCTTCACAATAAAAGGCGGCAGACCGCCGAATATTGTTTGGGACTCACCATCCCACACTCACTAGTTTTATTTACTTTTCAAGGGGTATTTCATGTTTGAAGCATTTATTTTGGGCTTTTGGATTATCTGGTCGTCCGGCCGCAACGTGCGCGCCGTCAGCGAAGGTTTGGGATTTACCATCATCGCCATTCTCGTCCGTCAGCTTTCCGCGTTCGATATGCCGATGATCGACACCTATTGGATGGTGTTTAACGGCGCATTGTGGGCATTTGCCAGCGCAGTGTTTTATATCGTCGGACGCTTCAGCGGTAACTTTATGACTTCCTGCGTATTCGCCGCCATTGCGGGCGTCGGCTATTTCCAACTGCTCCAACACCTGCCCAAATGGGTTCACAACTGGCTGGCGTAACACCTGCCTTGCCGGTATCAATGATTTGAAAGGTCGTCTGAAACGGATTATCCGTTTGGGTGGAATCCGTTGTATAGGTTTTAGCGAAACCCGCTTCGCTCACTTTCAGACGACCTCATTCCTAGGTTTGGAAAGGCATTCAAAATGGCACTGGCAAAACGCATCATCCCCTGTCTCGACGTTAAAGATGGCCGCGTCGTCAAAGGCGTAAACTTTCTCGGTTTGCGCGATGCGGGCAATCCCGTCGATGTCGCCAAACGCTACAACGACGAAGGTGCGGACGAGCTGACCTTCCTCGACATCACCGCCTCCTCCGACAACCGCGACACCATTTTGCACGTCATCGAAGACGTTGCCTCACAGGTTTTCATTCCGCTGACCGTCGGCGGCGGCGTACGCACCGTAGCCGACATCCGCCGCCTGCTCAATGCCGGTGCGGACAAAGCCAGCATCAACACCGCCGCCGTCACCAACCCCGATTTAGTCAACGAAGCCGCCGGATTTTTCGGCTCGCAAGCCATCGTCGTCGCCGTCGATGCCAAAGCCGTCAATCCCGAAAACACCCGCTGGGAAATCTTCACCCACGGCGGGCGCACGCCGACCGGCTTGGACGCAGTCGAATGGGCGGTTGAAATGCAGCGGCGCGGCGCAGGCGAAATCCTGCTCACCAGCATGGACAGGGACGGCACGAAACAAGGCTTCAACCTGCCGCTGACCCGCGCCGTCAGCGAAGCAGTCGACATTCCCGTCATCGCATCCGGCGGCGTCGGCAATGTTCAGCATCTGATTGACGGCATCAAAGAAGGCAAAGCGGATGCCGTGCTTGCCGCCAGTATTTTCCATTTCGGTGAAGTCAGTATCCGCGATGCAAAGCTCGCCATGCGCGAAGCCGGAATCGAAGTGCGGCTGTGAGTTGAACTTGATTGACTCAAGGTCGTCTGAAAACGAGCGCAGCGAGTTTCGCCAAAACGAGCGCAGCGAGTTTCGATAAAATGAGTGAAGCGAGTTTCGCCAATATAAAATAAGGATGCCGAATATGGATAACAGCCTGCTTGAAGCCGTCAAATTCGACGAAAAAGGCTTGGTCTGCGCCATTGCTCAAGATAGGCAGACCCGCCGCGTATTGATGGTCGCATGGATGAACGCCGAGGCGCTGCAAAAAACCGTAGAAACCGGTTTCGCCCACTATTACAGCCGCTCGCGCCAAAAACAATGGATGAAGGGCGAAGAATCAGGGCACACGCAAAAGGTGTACGAATTGCGCCTCGACTGCGACGGCGACTCCATCGTGATGCTGATAGACCAAAACGGCGGCATCGCCTGCCATACGGGACGCGAAAGCTGTTTCTACAAAGTTTGGAAAGACGGCGCATGGCAGACGGTTGATGCCGTGTTGAAAGACGAAGAAGCCATTTATGGGCAGACACATCCTTAGAGGTCGTCTGAAAACGAGCGCAGCGAGTTTCGCCAAAACGAGAGAATCGAGTTTCGCTAAAAATCGGGCGGATGATTGTCTGTTGTCAGAAACAGCGTTACGCGAAGCCAAGCAAACCGATGCCTTATCCGAATAATCCTTATCCTTCAAAGCCGAAAATCCCATGACCGACACCATCCTCTCCCAAATCCAAAACACCATCGATTCCCGCAAAGGCGGCGATCCCGAAGCTTCCTACGTTGCCCAGCTTCTGCACAAAGGCGAAGACAAAATCCTCAAAAAAGTCATCGAAGAAGCGGGCGAAGTCCTGATGGCGTCGAAAGACGGCGGCGGCGAACACCTCGTTTACGAAGTTGCCGACTTATGGTTTCACACTATGGTTCTCTTGGCGCACCACGGTTTGCGCGCCGAAGATGTCGTCAACGAGCTTGCGCGCCGTCAAGGTTTATCAGGCTTGGCGGAAAAAGCCTCTCGCAAAGAGTCTTGAATTTATATTACAATCCGACCTTATTCGTTTTTCTGCCGTCTGTTTGACGAAACGCGCTGCACTCGTTTTAGCGAAACTCGTTGTACTCGTTTTAGCGAAACTCGCTGCGCTCGTTTTCAGACGACCTCGGAGCCATTATGGACAACTGTATTTTCTGTAAAATCGCCGCCAAAGACATTCCGGCGCAAACCGTTTACGAAGACGACGAGATGTTGTGCTTCAAAGACATCCGCCCCGCCGCACCGGTTCATCTGCTGCTGATTCCGAAAGTCCATTTCGACTCGCTGGCACACGCCGCGCCCGAACATCAAACCCTCTTGGGCAAAATGATGTTGAAAGTCCCTCAAATCGCCGAAGCGGCAGGTTTGACCGACGGCTTCAAAACCCTTATCAATACAGGCAAAGGCGGCGGGCAGGAAGTGTTCCACCTGCATATCCACATCATGGGCACGCCTGCGTAAACCAACATTCCCACCATCCATTTTCAACTATATCAAGGATTTATTATGGGTAGCTTCTCTCTGTGGCACTGGATTATCGTATTAATCATCGTTGTTTTGGTTTTCGGTACCAAAAAACTGCGCAACGTCGGTAAAGACCTCGGCGGAGCCGTGCATGACTTCAAACAAGGCCTGAACGAAGGTACCGACGGCAAAGATGCCAAAAAAGACGAAGTCATCGAACACAAAAAAGACGAAGACAAAGCATAATCTATGTTTGATTTCGGTTTGGGCGAGCTGCTTTTAGTCGGCATCGTCGCCCTGATTGTACTCGGCCCCGAGCGTTTGCCCGAAGCCGCCCGCGCCGCCGGACGGCTCATCGGCAAACTGCAACGCCTCGTCAGCAGCGTCAAGCAGGAATTCAACACCCAAGTCGAATTGGAAGAGCTGCGCAAAGCCAAACAGGAATTTGAAGCCGCCGCCGCACAAGTGCGCGACAGCCTCAAAGAAACCGGTACGGATATGCAGGACAACCTGCACGACATTTCCGACGGACTCAAACCTTGGGAACGCCTGCCGGCGCAACGCACGCCTGCCGATTTCGGGTTGGATGAACACGGTAATCCGCTTCCTTCGTTAAGCACGGAAGTTTCAGACGACCCGGCTGTTTCCACGTCGTCTGAAAACGCTCTGCCGCAAGCAGACACTACGACGGATGCTGTCGAAACCGACACGCCTGCAGAATCCGAGCAAGACCGCGCATGGCGCGAATACCTGACCGGCAGCGCCGCTCCGGTTTCCAATGTCGTAGAAGTCAGCTATATCGACACTTCCGCAGACGCGCCCGTGCTGCATATCACTTCCCTCAAAAAACAAGCGATGAACCGCAAGCGCGACCTGCGCCCGAAATTTCATGCCAAACCCAAACTTCGCGTCCGTAAAAAGTGAGTAAACCGGTGTCCGAACCTCAAAACGAACAACCCGTCCAACCTCTTATCGAACACCTTATCGAGCTGCGCCGCCGCCTGATGTGGATTGTCATCGGCATCGTCGTCTGCTTTCTCGGCATGATGCCGTTTGCCCAGCAGCTTTACACCTTTGTTGCCGAACCATTGATGGTGAATCTTCCCAAAGACACCAGCATGATTGCCACCGACGTCATCGCACCGTTTTTCGTGCCGGTGAAAGTAACGCTGATGGCGGCATTCCTCGTTTCCCTGCCGCACACGCTCTACCAAATCTGGGCATTCGTCGCGCCCGCCCTCTACCAAAACGAAAAACGACTGATCACCCCGCTCGTCCTCTCCAGCGTCAGCCTGTTTTTTGTCGGCATGGCGTTTGCCTACTACCTCGTTTTCCCCGTCATCTTTAAATTTCTCGCAGGCATCACCCCCGTCGGTGTCAACATGGCGACCGACATCGACAAATATTTGTCCTTTATTTTGGGTATGTTCGTCGCATTCGGCACGACTTTCGAAGTCCCCGTCGTCGTCGTCCTGCTCGCCAAAATCGGCGTCGTGACCACCGAACAACTCAAAAATGCACGACCCTACGTCATTGTCGGCGCATTTGTCGTTGCCGCCATCATTACCCCGCCGGACGTGATTTCCCAAACCTTGCTTGCCGTCCCGCTTATCTTGCTTTACGAAGCAGGTATCTGGTGCAGCCGCTTTGCCAAACCCAAATCGGACAAAACCGACGAACACCCGCCCCTTCCGCCCGCAGAAACTTAAATCAGCCTGCAATGGAGAGCGTAAATATTAAAAGGTCGTCTGAAACGTTTCAGACGACCTTTACTACGTTTAACGAAGTGCTAAATGACTGCTAATTTTGCCGTGTTTTAATACACTCATCAAAACCCCAATGACACATTTCGAAAGGAAGTCGAACATGAAAAAATTATTATTGACCGCCATCGTCGCTTTATCCGCTGCTGTCGCAGGTGCCAACGATTACATCGAACACCAAATTTACAGCGACAAAAATTTTGAACAAAACCGTACCAAAGCCATCAGAATGCTTGAGCAACGCGGCTATCGCGTTCACGACATCGACGCCGACGACTATCGCGGCAAACCTGTATTGGACGTAGAAGCTTACAAAGGCGGACGCGAATACGACATCAAATTGTCTTACCCCGACTTGAGAATCATCAAAGAGCGTATCGACTACTGATAAACGATGCGTTACAGCTGCCGCAAACTGCCCGTTTTGCGGCAGTTTTTATTGAAGGGGAACTTGGATTGCCGACTTAATCATTACAAACATGATTATCCCAAGAAGTGTAATGTTTTTATCGATAATGTATGACGTTGTGTAAATTCCCCGAATCAGAGGAACTAAAAAACGCTTTTTCCTTTCCATTTAAATTGATTCACTCAAACGGAGGATAAACATGGATTTCCACGATAAAAATAAAAAAGGGCAAGAGCCGCAAAATACGGTTTCTGACTGGGAGAAACCTTTCGAACGACCCGATCCCGATGCGCCGCAGCCTGTTTCCGAAGTTTGGGAAGACTCAGAAGAAGCGTTTGATAAAGCTAAAGAAACCTTAAAAACTGAAGAAGCTGTAAACATTGAAGAAGCTGTGAAAGCTGAAGAAACTTTAAAAGTTGAAGAGGCTGCGGAGTCTGAAACGGCAGACCATCGACAAGACAGCAATGCCGAAGAGGCCGTGATGGATAACATCATCCTTGAAGGCATTGGGACGTCGTCTGAAAAGCCCAAAAAGAAAAAGAAAGACAAAAAAGACAAGGCGAAGAAGAAAAAACAAGCCGCCGATGTGCCGCCTTCCGATCTTTTGGGTACGAACAAAGGCGTGGAAACCATGTTCCGCAACGCCGTTCGTTCGGAGATGGAGCTGCTCGCTCTGGCGGCGACCAAGGCGAACATTATGATTTCGCTCAACGGTTTTATCGTGTCTGCGCTGATGATTTCGGGCGCGTTTATTTTTTCATCGTCGCCCGAATTTCTGATTCCGGCGAGTACGTTTATGATTACCGCCGCCGCATCCATCGTGTTCGCGCTGCTGTCCGCTTCGCCTGAACGTATCGGCAAAATGCAGGCGGCGCGCGCTTGGGTCAAGGATTTCTTCCGCGGACGCGCCAAACTGCGTGATTTGAGAACCCGCCTCAGCAGCACCCAAACGCGCTTTTTCAGCGGTAGCCAACCCAATATCCTGATTTACGAAGACCGTGTGAAGGTGCAAAAAGACCAATATTGGGAAATGATGCAGGAGATTATGGGCGACCGCAAACAAGTCTATCAAAAGATGAGCGATCATCTTTACTGGCTGGGCTTGCTGGCGGACAAACAATTCAAATACATCAACTTGTCTTATGCCGTATTCCGTTGGGGGCTTTTGGCTTCGCTGGCGGCGTTTATCGGCGTGAAGACGCTGCCTTCGCTGCTGACCCAACCTGCCAACAATGCGGCAGAGCTACGCTCTTTGGGTATTAATATGTTCAACGGCGTGTATGAACCATCCGCCGTGCAACAGCTTCCCGACGGCAAACTGCTGATTGCAGAAGACGAACCGAATCACGCGTTCAGCATCGTCAGCATCGATCCGTCCGGCAGATTTATCGAAGACGAGGCCTTGGATACGCGCGTGATCACCGGCTTCAAACGCCGCCTGAGCGACTTGGAGGCCTTGGCACGCGACGACGAAGGCTTTATCTACGCGCTCACTTCACACTCGCGTACCCGCAAAGGCAACCGCTCGCCCGACCGCGAACACCTGATGCGCTTTAAAATCCAAGACGGCAATGTGTTGGGACTGACCAGCTACGACAATCTGACGCAAGTTTTGGAAACCGACCACAAGCTGCACGACCTTATCCGCGAACGCACCAAAGCCGAAGTTTCCTTTGAAGAAATCAATATCGAAGGCATGGCGTTCGACCCTGTGAAGAAACGCCTCGTCTTGGGCTTCCGTGATCCTGAGTTCAACAATATGGCGCTGGTAGCATTCATCAGCAACCCGAAAGACGTATTCGAGCGCAACGCCAAGCCTGAGTTTGACGAAGTCGCCATCCTCGACATCGACGGCGGCGGTATCCGTTCCATCAACTACGACCCGGTGTTGAAAAACTACGTCATCGCCAACGAAGTGAAGGACGAAAACGGGCAGAAATTCTCGCAACTGTGGACTTGGAGCGGCAACCCGACCGACGAACCGCAAAAAATCTCGCTGCCTAACCTGCAACACATCACCAACGTCGAAGCCGTCGATTCGATTACGGTCAACGGCAAGCCGCAGATGATTCTGATGGGCGACGAAGGCAACGCTTCGCAGAAAATTACTGCCAAGTATATGTTGGTGGATTACAGCCAGCTTGGTAAACAGTAGTTTTAAAGCTGATTAAAGGTCGTCTGAAACTGAGGGTTAAGGTTTCAGACGACCTTTTATATTTGTGGCTTTGGGTTGTCGGTTGGAGGAGGAATGATTGCCGTTTGTCCTATGCTTTTTAATTTTTTTAGCAAGATTTTTTGTTAACTCATGAAGAAAAATTCGATTTAAGTCAAAAAAAATAACTGCATTTTTCTCTTTCTGTTGTTTTTTGGCCAATATTAAATTGAAGGCAAAAGTTGAGGAGGAGGTAATAAGGGGGGATTAAAACAAAAATAAATTTCAAACATTTATGCTTATTGAGTTGATATTTTTTGTGAGATTTTTGAGGGTGAATTCTACTAAATAGATATTTACGGAATAAATTGTTACTAATTGTTAAATATTCCTGGTGATTTGCCGATTATCCTGATATTATACCGTTCATCATAAATATACCGATTATCTTCGATAAGAGCCATTTATCGAGGAAGTGTTTCCGGATTTATCTGGTTTTTTGTGGAGTCACATCATGACGACTGTTGCTATCGATATTCAACCTCAATTCCGCTTTACCTGCATGGCAGTCAATGCCAACCATTTCCTGCATCAGCCGGAAAATATGGTTAAAGAATTAAACCGCCAAGCATCTATTGCAGATAAGCGTATTTTGGTTGAGAACGTCAATATCGATCCGGAGAGTATTTGCGCCGCAGTTGTTAAACGCAACGGAATTATATTTGCGCGGGAAGGTGGCTATTTCAGCCAGTGTGCAGGCGGTTGCCGTGGTGCAAATTTGCTGGATGGTTTGCCGGCATCTGCTGATTATAACCATGTAATCGAATTAGGCGGGGAGAATGGTTTTGGTGCATGTTTCCATGATGATAACGAAGCCCGCAGCACCGGTTTGATTGAATGGCTTTATGCAGAAAAAGCAGATACTGTCATTATCGGCGGTTTGGCAACGGAAGAAGCAATCAGCCGTACCGCCGAACAATTATTGTGGTACAACGACAGCCTGCACATTATCGTCAATCTTGCCGCATGCCATGGCTATGCACCTGAAAGTACCATTCAGGCTGTCTATAAAATGCGTAAATCCGGTATCTCTGTTGTCAGCAACGCCGAAGAGATTCCCGAACAAATGCTCCGTTATGCTAACGAAGCTTGGTTTAAAGTGTCGTAACCTCTTGCTATCACTCCCAGCTGCAAGAGTTTTTCAGGTCGCTTTTAGCGGCCTGTTTTTTTGAATTATATGGTATGCATGAGAAAAGGTCGTCTGAAAGTGTAATTTTTGTTTTCAGGCGACTTGAGGCAAGGTATTTATGGATAAAATATACGGCGATAAAAGCCAAGCGGTCCTTGTCTCTATAGTATTTTATGATACAATATGCCTCTTCTCTTGAGGGTCTGTAGCTCAGGGGTTAGAGCAGGGGACTCATAATCCCTTGGTCGTGGGTTCGAACCCCACCGGACCCACCAATTACCGAAGCCCGGACAAATGTCCGGGCTTTTTCTTTTGTGCTTTTTATCATGGTAGTGTTCGTTTGAAATAAAATATCAAAATTGCCTATTTTTTGTATTTATGTTTATCTAAAAAACAAAATCTCAGATTTTTTATTCAAAATTGTCTTTTTAAGCGCACCTTATGTGCGAAATTTTGAAGCAGGCCATTATGGTTGTGCTATATGCAGTTACGCTTTGTTACAATGCGGTCTCTTCACATTTCTTAATACAATAATCATGAATCATTCGGTTTCTTGGTCGTCCAAACTTGGTTTTGTGCTTGCTGCGGCAGGTTCGGCAATCGGCTTGGGTGCAATTTGGAAATTCCCGTACACCGCGGGGACAAACGGTGGGGCGGTGTTTTTCCTGCTGTTTTTGCTTTTTACGATTTTGGTGGCATTACCTGTGCAGCTTGCCGAGTTTTATATCGGCAGGACGGGCGGTAAAAATGCCATCGATTCTTTCAAGACCCTGCGCCCGGGTTCGCAATGGCCGTGGGTGGGGCGTATGGGGGTGGCAGCCTGCTTTATCTTGCTGTCTTTTTACAGTGTCGTCGGTGGCTGGGTGTTGAACTACGTTGTCCATAGCTTTACCGGAGAAATCCATGCGGGTGCGGATTTTGAGGCATTATTCGGTGCGACCATTTCCAGTCCTGCAGGGTCGTTGTTTTATCAAGGGCTGTTTATGCTGATTACCATTTGGGTGGTTCAAGGCGGTGTGTCCGACGGGATTGAAAAAGCAAACCGTTACCTGATGCCGGGCCTGTTCATCCTGTTTATTGTTTTGGCTGTCCGTTCACTGACGCTGCCCGGGGCGATGGAAGGAGTATCTTTCCTGCTGAAACCCGACTGGTCGCATTTGAAGCCGCAAACCATGCTTACGGCTTTGGGTCAGGCATTTTTTGCGTTAAGTATCGGCGTGTCTGCGATGATTACTTATGCGTCTTATTTGGGTAAAGACCAAGATATGTTCCGTTCGGGCAATATCATTATGTGGATGAACCTTTTGGTTTCTCTGCTGGCTGGGCTGGTTATTTTTCCGGCGGTATTTGCTTTCGGCTTCGAACCGAGCCAGGGGCCGGGTTTGATCTTCGTTGTTTTGCCTGCCGTGTTCATGAAAATGCCGTTGGGGCAGATTTTGTTTGCCGTCTTTATGCTGTTGGTGGTGTTTGCGACGCTGACTTCGGCGTTTTCGATGTTGGAAACCGTCATTGCCGCTACGATTCGTCAGGATGAGGGTAAACGCAGCCGCCATACTTGGCTGATTGGTACGGCAATTTTTATTGTCGGTATTCCCTCTGCTTTGTCTTTCGGTGTTTGGAGTGAGTTTAAAATCTTCGGAAAAACCGTTTTCGATTTGTGGGACTACCTGATTTCGGCGGTCATTATGCCGATTGGCGCATTGAGCGTTGCAGTGTTCACTGCGTGGGTTCAGGATAGGGAGTCCGTATTGGCGGATGCGGGTTCAGGCAGTAGCGTACCGAAAACCATTATCCGTCTTTGGTTGATGGTGTTGCGCTATGTTGCACCTTTGGCGATTGTCGTCGTATTTGTCAATTCCCTAGGCTTGATTTAAAAACTGTCCCAAAATGGCAAAGGTCGTCTGAAAATCTTGATTCGAGGTTTTCAGACGACCTTTTGACTTTTAAGTTTTGTTGTATTCGGGAGAGCCTGCCTTTTTTGCCAAATACAATGTTCAGGCTAGGGTTTCGATGCGGTTGTCGGGCATGACCAGCCAGACTTTTGCCTGTTTGGCGCGCGCGGCGGTACGGATGGCGGCTTCGTCCATGATGGAGAACGCGGTGGAGAGGGCATCGGCAACGGCGGCGGTCGGCGCCATGACGCTGACGCTGCGGTAGCGCGGTGTGGCAGTGCCGGTGCGCGGGTCGAAGAGGTGGGTGAACTTGCCGGCTTCGTCCATCACGGTACCGTAGCCGCCTGAGGTGGCGAAGGCTTGGTTTTGCATGGGGATGGTCAGGAGAGTGGCTTCTTCGTTTTGGGGATTGCGGATGCCGACGTTCCATGTGCGTTGGTTGTCGGTGTCGAAGCCGCGGATTTCGCCCATATCGACGAGGGCTTGGCGGATGCCGTGTTGTTGCAGCAGGGCGGTGACTTTGTCGGTGATGTAGCCTTGGGCAATGCCGTTGAGGGATAAGCCCATGCCTTTTTGTTCGAAGATGATGGCTTTTTGGTCGAAGACGACGTGTTTGAGACCGACGAGTTTGAGAGTGCGCCGGATGTCAGGTTCGGACGGCGGGGTTTCGGCACGCGGGTTGCGGCGGAAATGGTCTGCATAAAGGTTCCACAGCACTTGGACGGTGGGGTCGAACGCGCCGTCTGTCAGGGCGTGGATGTCGCGGCAAATGCTCAACAGGGCGAGGAAATCGGGCGGCGGGTTGTTCAGACGACCTTCTTTGTTCAGTCGGTTGATCAGGCTGTCTTCGCGGTAGAGGCTGAAGATTTTTTCGAGGCGGGCAACTTCTGCGAGGACTTTGTTGACGAGGATTTCGGCTTCTTTGCGGTCAACGCCGAAGAGGCGGAGCTCGGCGCCGGAACCCAGCGCGATGCCTTTCCAAATGACGGGCTCGCCGATAGTTGGTAACGGGGCAGGGCGGTTGCGGTTCAGGAGGAAGGGCGCGGCTGCTCCGGCGGCAGTCAGGGCAGCGATAGCGAAAAAACGGCGGCGGGTTAGCGGGGTGTTCATGGGTTGGGATGGGTCGTCTGAAAAAGGGGCGGGGTATTGGGGGCTGCGTGAAATCGGTTTATCTGGGTTTGCGTTTGAGTGGGAAGGCTTTTTAGGAGCGCCGTCATTTCCACACAGGATTTTTATGGTTACGGAAAGGGCGGCGGGCGACGGCTGAGGCTTGATTTGCGCTGCGGCAGAACTTGTTTTCCCGCCATTAAGCCTGCCTTCACGCTTTGGCACCAAGCATCAACCGCCCCATCAGTCGCCCATTGCCGCCAGTAGCTCTGCCTGATGTTCGGCAATCAGAGCGTTGGTGATTTCTTCCAAGTCGCCGTCCATAACAAAATCCAGCTTGTGCAGGGTAAGGTTGATGCGGTGGTCGGTCACGCGGCCTTGGGGGTAGTTGTAGGTGCGGATGCGTTCGCTACGGTCGCCGCTGCCGATGAGGGATTTGCGTTCGGCGGCTTCTTTGGCTTGGGCTTCGCGTTTTTGCGCGTCGTTCAGGCGGGCGGCGAGGACTTTCATCGCCTGCGCTTTGTTGGAGTGTTGGCTGCGGCCGTCTTGGCATTCGACCACCATGCCGGTGGGCAGGTGGGTGATGCGGACGGCGGAGTCGGTTTTGTTGATGTGCTGACCACCCGCGCCGGATGCGCGGAAGGTGTCGATGCGCAGGTCGGCGGGGTTCAACTCGATGTCTTCGAGTTCGTCCGCTTCCGGCATGACGGCGACGGTGCAGGCGGAAGTGTGGATACGGCCTTGGCTTTCGGTGGCGGGAACGCGTTGCACGCGGTGGCCGCCCGATTCGAATTTCAGACGACTGTATGCACCCAAACCGACAATGCGGGCGATGACTTCTTTATAGCCGCCCAGTTCGCTTTCGTTGGCGGAAACGATTTCGACCTGCCAGCGGTTGCGTTCGGCGTAGCGGCTGTACATGCGCAGCAAATCGCCTGCAAACAGCGCGGCTTCGTCGCCGCCCGTTCCGGCACGCACTTCGATGAAGATATTTTTGTCGTCGTCGGCATCTTTGGGTAGCAGCAGTTTTTGCAGTTCGGTATCGAGCGTGTCGATTTTGGCTTTTGCCGCTTCGATTTCTTCGGCGGCAAAGTCTTTCATTTCGGGGTCGGACAGCATTTCTTCGGCATCCGCCAAGTCGCTTTGAGCCAACTGATAGTTTTGGAATACTTCGACCACGGGCGTCAATTCGGCGTGTTCGCGCGTGAGCTTGCGGTAGTTGTCCATGTCGGACGTGGCTTCGGGCTGTCCGAGGAGGTGGGTGACTTCTTCCAGTCGGTCGCTGAGTTGTTGTAGTTTTTCTAAGATAGACGGCTTCATAATTCTTCCATAACAAATGCCGCCGGGAGTCGTCCGCGACGGCGCGAGGAAGCGATATTATAATGGGTTTGGTTGGAAATTCAAAAGGATATGACTGGAAAGGTCGTCTGAAAAGTTTTCAGACGACCTTTT
>NZ_KV814894.1:203174-218096 GCF_001814135.1 Neisseria sp. HMSC067H09
AGGTCGTCTGAAAAGTTTTCAGACGACCTTTTGACGGTTTAACGTTTGTCCAATTTCCGCGCCAACGCGTTGCCGGTGCTTTGAATCAGGATAACGAGCAACACGAGGATGGCGACGATGAAGATGATGACTTCGGTTTGATAGCGGTAGTAGCCGTAGCGGATGGCAAGGTCGCCCAAGCCGCCGCCGCCTATCATGCCTGCTGCCGCGCTGTATGAGAGCAGGCCGATGGCGAGGACGGTGATGCTGGAAACCATGCCCGCGCGCGCTTCGTTCAAGAGGACTTTGCGGACGATGGCAAGCGGCGATGCGCCCATGGCGGTGGCGGCTTCAATCACGCCTTTGGGGACTTCGCGCAGGTTTTGTTCTACCAGTCGGGCAAAGTAAAACAGGCCGGACACGCTCAATACCAGCGAGGCGGCAATCGGGCCGATGGTGCTGCCGACGATGGCGCGGGTGGCGGGTATCATGGCAATCATCAGGATGACGAAGGGGAAGGCGCGCATCAGGTTGACTAAGTTGTCGAGCAGGAAATTCACCGGCTTGTTGTAATGAAGCTGGCGGTTGGAAGTCACGAAAAGCAAGACGCCTAGCAGGGTGCCGAAGATGACGGCAATCGTGGTGGACAGCCCGACCATGACGAAAGTTTCGCCCAATGCGCGGACGATTTCGTCTTGCATGCCGACGATGGTGGAAACGGCTTGTTCGAATGTTAAGTCTGCCATATCAGTCCTCCCGAATCAGTTCGCGCCCGATTTCGGATTGGGCGTGGATTTGGTTGCCGCGTACTTCGACGATTTCCACCACTTTTCCTTTATCCAAAAGGGCAGCGCGGTCGCATAGGCGGCGGATGACGCTCATTTCGTGGGTCACGATGACGATGGTGACGTTGAAGCGTTTGTTGATGTCTTCCAGACATTCCAAGACGCTGCGCGTGGTGGCGGGGTCGAGGGCGGAAGTGGGTTCGTCGGCGAGGATGACTTGGGGTTTGGGCGCGAGCGCACGGGCAATGCCGACGCGCTGTTTTTGTCCGCCGGAAAGCTGGGCGGGGTAGTGATCTGCGCGTTCGGTCAAGCCGACGATTTCAAGGCATTCTTTAACACGTTCTTTGATTTTTTCAGACGACCATCCGGCGATTTCCAAAGGAAAGGCAACATTGTCGGCAACGGTGCGGTTGCTCAAAAGATTAAACTGCTGAAACACCATGCCGATATTTTGCCGCGCCTGACGCAATGCGGCGGCATCAAGCGCGGTCAGCTCTTGTCCGCACACATTGACCTTGCCGCTGTCAGGACGTTCCAACAGGTTAATCAGGCGCAACAGGGTGGATTTACCCGCGCCGGAATAGCCCATCAGACCGAAGATTTCGCCGTCTTGGATTTCGAGGCTGGTCGGCTCGACGGCGGCAAAACGGGTTTTGTCGCGCGTTTGGTAATGTTTGGAAACGTTGTCCAAAATAATCATAAATACTTCCTGATACTTCCGGAAAAAAAAGAAGCCCGATGCTGTACACAACGGGCTTGGATATAAAGAAAGGAATAAAAACAGCAGAAAATGAAAATACGCTTTAGCTGTTTATGCCCGCAAGCTGTGTCAAATCGGCAATGTTAACTCATATACGACTATAATCAAAATCGGTAAATTTGTCAAGTTTTGATATGATTTGTAATTTTAAAATAATAAATTGTCAGTTTATTTGCCGAAAAGCTCCGCCACCATGCGAGCTTCTTCCTCGGTATAAGCCGCGCCGTTGAGCTTGGTGGTCAGGATAAATTCGCCACTTAACCCTTGTTCGGCGCAGGTTTCACGCCAGCCTTGCAGCTGTTCTTCGTCGCTGGCTTTACGTTTCAGACGACCTATGGTTTGTGCGGCCTGTTTGGTTTGTTCGTTCATTAGCGTTCCTTAGCGTTCCTTAACAAAGGGAAACAAAGGGCAAAGGTCGTCTGAAAACGGTTTTCAGACGACCTTTGCTATTCCTCTTTACACCGTTTGCGAATATTGGGCTTTGGTTTCCCTGTGGCGCAGGTGGTAGTCGAACACCATGGCGATATTGCGTATCAGGAAGCGGCCTTTGGGGGTAACGGTCAGTCCGTGCGGTTTCAGGCGGACGAGTCCGAGGGAGGCAAGTTGTTCCAAGTCGGCAAGTTCGTCTTTGAAATAGCGGTCGAACGGGATACCGAACACGCTTTCGTAGATTCGGTAATCCAAGGCGAAGCGGCACATCAAATCTTGGATGATATTGCGGCGCAAAAGGTCGTCCTGATTGAGTTGGTAGCCGCGCATGATGGGCAGGTGTCCGGCATCGAGCGCGGCATAGTAGGCGTCGATGTCGCGTTCGTTTTGGGAGTAGGTGCTGCCGATTTTGCCGATGGAAGATATGCCGATGGCGACCAAATCGCAGTCCGCGTAGGTCGAGTAGCCTTGGAAGTTGCGCTGGAGGAAGCCTTCTTTGAGGGCGATGGAAAGTTCGTCATCGGGTTTGGCGAAGTGGTCTATACCGATGAAGACGTAACCGCGTTCGGTCAGGGTTTGGACGCAGTATTGCAACATATCGAGTTTTTCTTCGCTGCCGGGAACGGCTTCGGTATCGATACGGCGTTGCGGCTTGAAGATATGCGGCAGATGGGCATAGTGATAAAGGGCAAGGCGGTCGGGATCGAGCGACAAGACAGTGTCAATGGTGGTTTTGATGCTTTCGGCGGTTTGATGCGGCAGGCCGTAAATCAAATCGACGCTGACGGATTTGAATCCGGCTTCACGGGCAGCATCGATGACTTCTTTGGTTTCGTCATAGCTTTGGATACGGTTGACTGCTGCCTGCACTTTGGGATCAAAGTCCTGAATGCCGACGCTCATGCGGTTGAAGCCGAGCTTGCCGAGCATGAGGACGGTTTCGCGGCTGACTTTGCGCGGGTCGATTTCGATGGAGTATTCGCCGCCGGGGATAAGTTGGAAATGTTTGCGTATCATGCGGAATACGCGTTCGATTTGGTCGTCGCTCAAGAAAGTCGGCGTACCGCCGCCGAAGTGCAGTTGCGCAAGCTGATGCCGTCCACCCAGATGCGGGGCGAGCAGCTCCATTTCTTTTTCAAGGTATTCGATGTAGGCATCGGCGCGGCTTTTGTCTTTGGTGATGATTTTATTGCAGCCGCAGTAGTAACAGATGGTGTTGCAGAAGGGGATGTGGATATAAAGCGAAAGGGGCTTGTTCAAAGCCCCCATACCGCGCTGATTCAAGGCATTGATATATTCGGCTTCGCGAAATCCGTCATGAAAACGGTCGGCTGTGGGGTAGGAAGTGTAGCGCGGACCGCTGGAAGGAAGGCTGGCGATGAGTTCGCGGTCGAACTCAGGCTTGTCATCGTTTCTATTGTGATTATTTTGTATCGGTATTACTTTCATGGCGTGTGCGTGATTAGAGTAATGAAGTTAGGCAATTTTCGGATAGTTTGGTAGAATGCCACAGTATGATAAACCTGTCTTGATATGTGTCAATAACTTACGTAATCATGACAGGATAAAAACCTTAATTTTAAGGGTGTTTTATGACCACACACAATGCTATGCATCAGATGAAAACCCTGTGTTCTTCCTGTTCGCTGCGTGAACTCTGCCTGCCTGTCGGGCTTTTGCCCAATGAGTTTGCACAATTGGACGCGGTCATCCGACAGAGCCGCCGCTTGAAGAAGGGTGAATATCTGTTCCGCACCGGTGAGCCTTTCGCGTCGCTGTTTGCCATCCGTGCCGGTTTTTTCAAAACCACGGTTGCCAGTCAGGACGGTCGCGATCAGGTTACCGGCTTTTTTATGTCCGGCGAACTCATCGGTATGGACGGCATTTGTTCCCATGTCCACAGCTGCGACGCGGTGGCTTTGGAAGACAGCGAAGTGTGTGAGCTGCCCTTCACCCACATCGAAGAGCTGGGGCACAACATCCCCAGCCTGAGAAGCCATTTTTTCCGGTTGATGAGCCGCGAAATCGTGCGTGACCAAGGTGTGATGCTGCTTTTGGGCAATATGCGCGCCGAAGAACGTCTGGCAGCGTTTTTGCTGAACTTATCCCAACGCCTTTACTCGCGCGGATTTGCCGCTAATGATTTCATCTTGCGGATGTCGCGCGAAGAAATCGGCAGCTATTTGGGACTGAAACTGGAAACCGTCAGCCGCACACTGTCCAAGTTCCACCATGAAGGTCTAATTTCGGTCGAACACAAACACATCAAAATCCTCGACTCGCAAGCCCTCAAAAAAATGGTGTCCGGCTGTTCGCACGCCATCTGATAGATACCGAGACTATTTTCAAACAGAATCCAAGGTCGTCTGAAAAATTTTCAGACGACCTTCTTCATAAAAACCAATTATGAAACACAAGAAAAAACTCATTACCTTGACCGCTGCCTGCGCCCTGCTCACCTACTGGCTCTATCCCGACCAACATCCCGTTTACCCCGCAAGCGACCATTACGACCCGAAAACGCAAACCTTCTTCAACCCCGAACCGCAGCAGAAACCGACCGGCCTGACCAGCGCATTTTGGAAGATTCTGACCGACCCGCAGGCAACGCGCCCGCCCAAACCTCTGCCTACCGTCAAGCCCGATTGGCAAACCTTCCTCGCCGCACCCGAAGGGAAAAGCCGTTTCGTCTGGTTCGGGCATTCCACCCTATTGATGCGGATCGGCGGGCAAACCGTCATTACCGACCCCGTTTTCGGCAATTCCCCATCCCCATCACCATGAAACGCTTCCAGCCTGCCCCCTCAGAAATCGACGAACTGCCGCCCGTCGATGTCATCCTGATTTCACACAGCCACTACGATCACCTCGAAAAAGACAGCGTGCAAGCACTCAATTCAAAAGGCAACAGCCATTTCATCGTCTCACTCGGCATGGGCGTACTGCTGAAAAAATGGGGCGTGCCGCAAGAGCGCATTACCGAACTCGATTGGTGGCAAAGCACCGAACGCAACGGCATCCGCTACACCGCACTACCTGCCCGTCACGATTCATCCCGAACCCTGACCGACCACAACCAAGCCCTGTGGTCCAGCTTTGCCATCGAACACGGCAGCGAAAAATTCTATTTTCACGGCGACTCGGCACAAGGCAGCCATTTCGACAAAATCGCCGAAAAATTCAACGGGTTTGATATCGCGTTCATCGAAAACGGGCAATACAGCGAACATTGGCCCAACAACCACCTCTTCCCCGAACAAACCGCCCTCTATGCCGCGCAGCTTGCCCCCAAACGCTTCATGCCCATCCACTGGGGCGCCTACGCCATGGCACTGCACGCTTGGAACGAACCCCTGCTTCAAAGCATCCCGCTGGCACGCAGCTTGGGTGTCAATCCGTTGACTCCGCTAATGGGACAAGTCTTTGATGCCAATACCTCCACGCAAGACTGGTTCGCAGAGCCTTTAGAATCAAGCTGCTGCACAGTTTATTGAAAATTTCCATCATTTTTATTAATTTAATACAAAGAAATTCTTATGCAAAAAACTTCGCATGTTATCCCTTTATTATTCACAGTTTTCATTGCTTTACTCATCGTCTGGTCGGGTATCAATCCGTCCGACCGCGCTGTTTGGTACGCCGAAATCATTCCTGTTTCGATCGTATTTATCGCACTCATCGCTACCTACCGCTGTTTCCGTTTCAGTAATCTGGCTTATGTATTCATGAGTTTCTGGCTGATTATGCATACCATCGGTTCTTACTACACTTTCGCCGATGTGCCCTTCGATTGGGCAAACCGCCTGCTTGCGCCGTTTTTAGGCGAAGGACGCAACCATTTTGACCGCGTCGGACACTACATCATCGGTTTCTACGCCTATCCGATGGCAGAATGGCTGTTGCGCCGTAAACTCTGCCGTCCTGCGCTTGCCCTGTTTTTCTCCTTGTTCTTCATCATGAGCGTGGCAGCGGCTTACGAAATCATCGAATGGCAGTATGCGGTGATTGACGGCGGCGAAGCAGGTTTGGAAGTACTCGGTTCGCAAGGCGATATTTGGGATGCGCAAAAAGACATGCTCGCTGATACGCTAGGCGCGTTAACGTCACTGGTAGTGTTTATATTGACACGACCGGATAAGCGTTTGAAAACAGGTTGACAGGTTTTAAAGAAATGGGAAAAACAATAGGTCGTCTGAAACCTTATTTCGGTTTTCAGACGACCTTAAGGAAGCTTAAATCATTCGTTGTAAATTAACGGTCGATGTTAACGGGTTCGCAGTTTTTCACGATGAAGCGGTTGCGTGAGTCGGTTACGCCCACAACTTCGGAAGTGGTGTGGGTGTTTTTGTCGATGTAACCGGCAGACATAGAGAAGCCGCGTTTGTTGGTGAAGGTTGTACCGGTGCTGTCTGATTGACGTTTGTCAACGCGCAGGCTGATTTGTTTACCGGCTGCATTTGCAGATGCGCCAACTGCATTACCACTGCGGTCAAATTCGTAAACGACATTCAGTTTTTTACCGTTGTCGCATTTGTAAGGAACGTAGCCAGCAGGAGCAGCAGCGGCAGTCATGGAAACACCGGCAGTCAGAACGGCTACAATAGCGGCAGATAAGAATTTCATCTGGTATTACTCCATAAAGTGAGAAAAGAGTGATGTGTGGCGTGGACTATCCGGCGCCATCCTTGCTTTGTTTTGAAAGCAGAACATATTTTATCCGTTCCGAAAAAATATACAATATGCAGATATGCAAAGCTATACAAAGAAATTTTCGAGAAGGGTTATTCTGGTTGTACGAAATTAAATAAGTTGAAAATTTATCATAACAAAATCACTTATTTTATTGTTTTTCTTTTATTTTCGGGTATTGATTTTTTTATAAAAGTTTATCATCAAAGCAAGTACCTGAAAGCCTCTGCACAACACTAACCCCAAATTAGATATTAAGTATGTTGTTTTTCGGGTGCTGCCCTGATTGGGTATAAAAAGCGATACAAGGTCGTCTGAAAAAGGTTTCCAGCCACAAAATGCTGATGATTGGAGATTTTCGATTCGGTACAGCTTATTTTTAACATATTTCGGCATGAAATATCCGAAATGTCTGTTAGATAATCTCTTGATTTACGTTAAAATATGCCTTTTTTTGTGAAGGTCGTCTGAAAAAAGACGGAGAGAATAGATGTCTGAACAACATACACACGCTTCGACTTGGAAAAGCAAAATCAATGCGCTGGGGCCCGGAATCATGATGGCTTCGGCGGCGGTCGGCGGTTCGCACCTGATTGCCTCGACGCAGGCGGGTGCGCTTTACGGCTGGCAGCTTGCGTTGATTATCATTTTGACCAACCTCTTCAAATATCCGTTTTTCCGTTTCAGCGCGCATTACACGCTGGATACGGGCAAAAGCCTGATTGAAGGCTATGCGGAAAAAAGCCGCGTTTATTTGTGGGTATTCCTGATTTTGTGCGTTATCTCGGCAACGATTAACGCGGGTGCGGTCGCCATCGTGACCGCCGCCATCGTCAAAATGGCGATTCCTTCGCTGACGCTGAATGTCGGCGCAATCTCCGCGCTGATTATGGCTTCCTGCCTGATTATCCTGGCAAGCGGACGCTACAAAGCCTTGGACAACGTTTCCAAAATCATCATCGTCAGCCTGACAATCGCCACAGTCGCCGCCGCTGCCATCGCCATGTCGCGCGGCATGCAAATGAAACCCGACTTTATCGAGCCTACCCCATGGACACTGGCAGGCTTGGGCTTCCTCATCGCGCTGATGGGCTGGATGCCTGCTCCGATTGAAATTTCCGCAATCAACTCTTTGTGGGTAACGGAAAAACAACGCATCAATCCTTCCAGCTACCGCGACGGTATTTTCGACTTCAACGTCGGCTACATCACCAGCGCAGTGTTGGCGGTCGTCTTCCTTGCCTTGGGCGCGTATGTGCAGTACGGCAACGGGGAAGCAGTGCAAATGGCGGGTGGCAAATACGTCGGGCAACTGATTAATATGTACGCCGTCACCATCGGCGACTGGTCGCGTCCGATGGTCGCATTCATCGCCTTCGCCTGTATGTACGGCACAACGATTACCGTAGTGGACGGCTACGCGCGCGCGATTGCCGAGCCGGTGCGCCTGCTGCGCGGCAAAGACAAAACAGGCAACGTGGAACTGTTCGCCTGGAACGTTTGGGTCGCAGGTACGGGCTTGGCAGTGATTTTCTGGTTCAACAGCGCAATGGCGGAGCTGCTCAAATTCGCCATGATTACCGCCTTCGTTTCTGCCCCCGTGTTCGCTTGGCTGAACTACCGCCTCGTCAAAGGCGACGAACGCCACAAGCTGACGGCAGGCATGAACTTCCTCGCCATCCTCGGCTTGATTTACCTGACCGGGTTTACGGTTTTGTTCCTGCTGAACCTGACAGGCATCTTGGCTGCACCTAAGTAAGCCGAATCAAAACAAAGGTCGTCTGAAAACCGGATTTTGGTTTTCAGACGACCTTTTTGTTATGGGTTGGTTTTGGGAAGAAGTTATTTATTGGTATAGGCGAATGATATTACGAAGTTCATGATTATAATCAATAATTCGTAAAACCTATTTGAAATAAGATGAAAGAAGGTCGTCTGAAAATCTTAGTTTGAGATTTCAGACGACCTTCTTCAGTAGGGCAGACCCTTACGCTTCTTCCGCTTTGCTGCGGATAATCAGAAGCGGCAGGTGGCTTTGGCGCATAACGGTTTCGGCGAAGCTGCCCATCAGGAGGTGCATCAGACCGGTGCGGCCGTGTGTGCCGAGTACCAGCAGGTCGGCGCCGTTTTCATCGGCGTAATCGACCAAATCCTGCGCCATTTCGCGCGCGCCTTTGTTGGCGACCAGCAGGTGTTTGACAATATTTTCCACGCCGTTTTCGCGGGCGGTTTTTTCAGCGAAGTCCAAGACTTCGTTGCCTTGGGCGACGGCGGCGGCCTCGTAGCTCTCGTGTTGCAGGAATTCGGGGGCGAGCGCCATGTATTCGGCGGGGTTGGCGACGTGTACCAAAGTCAGGCGGGCGTTGTTGACGCTTGCCAACTCGGCGGCGTGTTTCAGGGCGTTGAGGGAAGTTTCGCTGCCGTCAACGGCTACAACCAGATGTTTGTACATAGTTCATTCTCCTTTTGCGCCGCAGGCGGCACTTTGTTTCATGCGGTTGGGAAGGGTCCGATATGAAACGATTATAGACTCTTTCGGGCTGCTGCAACAGCCCGTCTGCTTTCCAGTATAATATGTGTCGCATTCGTCCGCAGCGTTTTGCGTTGATTTTCATTCATTTATTGATATATCACAAGGTTGGGTATGAACGACACCGTTTTTCTTCCTTCGCGCCGTTTCGGCGGTATTGCCAGACTCTACGGAGATGAAGCACTGGCGCGGTTTTCGCGCGCGCACGTCTGCGTGGTCGGCGTGGGCGGGGTAGGTTCTTGGGCAGTGGAGGCTTTGGCGCGGACGGGCATCGGTCGTTTGACCTTGATTGATTTGGACAACGTCGCCGAGTCCAATGTCAACCGCCAGCTTCATGCGCTGACCGACGATTTCGGCAAGGCGAAGGTAACGGCGTTGCGCGAACGCATTGCCCAAATCAATCCGCAATGCGAAGTGGAGGAAATCGAGGATTTTGTGACGGAAGACAATCTGGAAACGCTTTTCAGACGACCTTTCGACTTTGTGATCGACGCGATAGACCAAGTGCGCGTCAAGGCGGCGATGGCGGCTTATTTTGTGCGGCACAATCAGCCGTTTATCCTCAGCGGCGGCGCGGGCGGACAGAAAAATCCGGCATTGATTCAAACCGCCGATTTGAGCCGCGTAACCCACGACCCGCTGCTTGCCAACCTGCGCTACACCTTGCGCAAACGCTACGGTTTCAGCCGCGATACCAAAGAAAAAATGCGCGTGCCGTGTGTGTTCTCGACTGAGAACATTACGCCGCCGCAATCTGGCGAAGCGTGTTCGACCGATACCGCGCCGCAAGGGCTGTCCTGCGCGGGCTATGGCGCGAGTATGCTGGTGACGGCTTCGTTTGGGCTGTATTGTGCGCAGGCGGCGGTAGAACATATTGCGGGACGGAAGTGAGATGAATCGATTTTTTAAAGCCTACTTTATCAGTAGCCTGATTTATGCGGTTGTCTTCGGTTTGCTGGTATACAGTGTCGGTTTGCTGTTTTCAGGATTCGAATGTTTTGATATTGACGCTGACAATGAACAGTATGCAGAGTATTGTTCACGAGCTCATGAAATGTCGGCTTTTGAGAAAGTGTCTTTGAAGTTTTTCTTCTTTCCGTTTTTATCTGTAATGTTATTGTCCCTACTCAATGCCGGCATTATGAAGTGGACCAAACGCTGTACAACTTCGATGACTCTTGCCTTGCCTATTGTCGAATGGTTGATTGTTTGGTTTGTTTTTTTACTGTGGGAGTGGAGTAGTCTGGATAGTAGTTGGACGGCAATAACGGGACTTCTTTTTTTCGGATTGCCTGTTTATGGCATGGCAGCAGTTCAAGCCCTGAGTGTGCTGGTCTCTTCTGCAAATGCCAATCAGAAAATTTGATGTGGGTTTAAGCCTTTTGAAATTTATTTTTTCAGACGACCTTTTTTGCCTATGAACCGATTTTTCAAAGCCTATTTTATCGCCAGCCTGATTTATGCGGTGTGGTTCGGAGTGTTGATGTATGCCGTCGATCCGATGTTTGGCGCAATGGGATGCGACATGCAGTCGGGCGATTATTTGTGTTTTCAGGACGGCTCTCCGCGGCCGTTTACCAATTTCCTTTATCCTTTCCTGTCCGTTCCGATATTCAGCCTTTTGCACGCTGCCATCATGAAGTGGCGCAAACGCTGCTCGGTCGGGATGATTTGGTTTTTGGTCGGCTGCGAATGGCTGCTATTGTCGGTTTGGATAATCGCGATGCTTGCGCGCGATGGCTTTGTGTTTTCCCGCGATGCCGTTACGGTGCTGACCGGTTCGTTTTTCGCCGTTTTGCCGCTGCTGGGCATGGCGTTGGCGCAAACGCTTGCCATTGCCATCGCTTCTTTGAAAAGCCAACGCAAAAAAGGCTGATTTTTGTTTTGCCGCATTCGTTTTGACGAAACCCGCTGCGTTTTCAGACGACCCCGTTATTGATTAACCATCCATCGAACCTAATAAGAAAAAGCTCCTCTAATCATGCCTTCAGAACACCTTATTCCTTCCGCCGCGGCAACGTCGTCTGAATACACTGTCGCGTGGGTATTCGGCCAACCCGTAACCGATTTGCCGCAGGATTTGTTTATTCCACCCGATGCTTTGAAGGTTGTCTTAAGCAGCTTCCAAGGGCCGTTGGATTTGCTGCTTTACCTTATCCGCAAACAGAATATCGACGTTCTCGATATTCCGATGGTGAAGATTACCGAGCAATATCTGCACTATATAGCCCAAATGGAAGCGTATCAGTTTGATTTGGCGGCGGAATATCTTTTGATGGCGGCGATGCTGATTGAAATCAAATCTCGCCTGCTGCTGCCGCGTCCCGAAGAGGTCGAGGATGAGGAGGCGGATCCGCGTGCCGAGCTGGTGCGCCGCCTTTTGGCTTACGAACAGATGAAACTGGCGGCGCAGGGTTTGGATGCGTTGCCGCGCGCGGGACGGGATTTTGCTTGGGCGTATCTGCCGTTGGAAATCGCGGTCGAAGCGAAGCTGCCGGAGGTGTATGTCGCCGATTTGACGCAGGCGTGGCTGGGCATTTTGTCGCGGGCGAAACATACGCGCAGCCATGAAGTGATTCAGGAAACCATTTCCGTGCGCGCGCAGATGACGGCGGTTTTACGTCGTCTGAACGAGAGCGGGATATGCAAATTCAGCGATTTGTTCAAACCGGAGCAGGGCGCGGCGTATGTGGTCGTCAATTTCATCGCGCTCTTGGAGCTTGCCAAAGAAGGCTTGGTCCGCATCGTCCAGCCGGACAGCTACGGCGAAATCGAAATCAGCCTGAAACAGGAAAATTTAGAACGCCCGGAAGCGGAAGAGGGCGTTTCAGACGACCCCTCTGCCGACGTTGAAGGCGAAACGGCATGATGATTTCACGCTTGGCAAACCCATACCCATTTCCATCAACTGTCCTTTATATAGTGGATTAAATTTAGATCAGGACAAGGCGAGGCAACGCTGTACTGATTTAAAGTTAATCCACTATAAACAAACAGGTACGAATTTATGAACAGTGTTCCCCCGCTCAACCGTAAAGCCTCGCTGTGGGCGGTCGGTTTGATGTTGTTCGCTTTGTTTTTCGGTGCGGGCAATCTGATTTTCCCCGCTTATCTCGGACAACAGGCGGGGGAAAGCTGGTTCTCTGCGATGACTGGTTTCCTGTTGACCGGCGCGGGTCTGCCGCTGTTGGGCGTGATTGCCATCGGCTATTCCGGTTCGCGCGACGTGCAGGCGCTGGCATCAAGGGTTGCACCCTGGTACGGCGTAGCGTTTGCCGTCGCGCTGTATTTGTCCATCGGGCCTTTGTTTGCCATGCCGCGTACGGCGACGGTGTCGTTTGAGATTGCCGTTGCGCCGTTTTTGAATGAAAGCCAGAAAACAGTCGGGCTGGCGGCGTTCAGCGTGGCGTTTTTCGGCGTGGCGTATTGGCTGTCGATGTCGCCGGGCAAGCTGGTGGACCGCATCGGTAAAATCCTGACCCCCGTATTGCTTTTGACGATTGCCGTTTTGGTCGGCTACGCCGCGTTGAATCCGATGGGCGTTCCCGCTGCGGCACAAGGCGATTTTGCCCTCCGTCCGTTCATAAAAGGCATTTTGGAGGGCTACGGCACAATGGACGCACTCGCTTCGCTGGTGTTCTCCATTATCGTCATTGACGCCGTGCGCGCGATGGGCGTGGACAACCGCTCCGAGCTGCTGCGGACGACCGCCGTTTCAGGCATCGTCGCCGCATCTTGTCTGGCTTTGGTGTACCTCTTCATCGGCTATATGGGCGCGACCAGCGTGTCAGGTTTGGGACTTCAGGAAAACGGCGCGGAAGTGTTGTCGAAAACCGCGAATTTCTACTTCGGCGTCCCCGGAAACATCCTCTTGGGCGTCATCGTCCTGCTCGCCTGCTTGAGTACCGCCGTCGGACTGATTACATCATGTTCCGAATATTTCAACCGCCTGTGTCCCGGTATTCCTTACAAAATGTTCGTCGTCATCAATACGGTCGTGTCTATGGCGTTGGCGAACAAAGGCCTGTCCTCCATCCTGATCTTTTCCATCCCAATGCTGATGCTGCTGTACCCGCTGACCATCGTCATCATCCTGCTGGTCTTCCTGCACAAACTGTTCGGCGGCAGCCGCATCGTCTATTTCTGCACCATGATGGCAACGCTGGCAGTCGGTTTGCTCGATGCCTATAAAGCCGCGTTCGGTTTCAGCGAAGAAGTCGCCGCCGACATCAACGGCGCACTGCCGCTTTACAACGTCGGACTGGGTTGGCTGCTGCCCGCAACCGTCGGCTTTATTTTAGGGTGCATCCTGAACGCCGCGATCAAGAAAAAACATAAGGCTTAAATCACAAAACAAAGGTCGTCTGAAAGATTTCAGACGACCTTTTCAACGCTTCTCCAACCAAAAAAAGTAACACCCGCCCGTCTAACCGTGTTCTAATAATGCTTTACATTTACGCTGAACGAGAGAAAAGCCATGACCGCACCTCAAACGCCCGTTATCCGCTCCCTGCTCGACACCGACCTGTACAAGTTCACCATGCTTCAGGTGATACTGCACCAATTCCCCCAAACCCACAGCCTTTATGAGTTCCGCTGTCGCAACAAAGACATGGTTTACCCGCTTGCCGACATCCAAAGCGACTTGGAACGAGAACTCGACGCGCTCTGCCAACTGCGCTTCACCCACGACGAACTCGACTACCTGCGCAGCCTGCGCTTCATCAAAAGCGACTTTGTCGACTATCTCGAACTCTTCCAACTCCAACGCCGCTTCGTCAAAGTCAGCCCCGACAATGAAGGTCGTCTGAACATCCGCATCGAAGGCCCTATGATTCAGGCGATGTTCTTTGAAATCTTCATCCTCGCCATCGTCAACGAACTCTACTTCCGCCGTCTCGAAACCCCCGCCGTCATTGAAGAAGGCGAACGCCGCCTCCAAGCTAAAGCGCAACGCCTCAAAGAAATCTCCGCCGCGCAAAACCCCGATGATCCGCCGTTCCTCATCTCCGACTTCGGCACCCGCCGCCGCTACACCCGCGACTGGCAGGAACACGTCATCCGCACCCTGCTTGAAGCCGCCCCCGACATCGTGCGCGGTACCAGCAACGTTTATCTTGCCAAAAAAATCGGCATCACCCCCATCGGCACGATGGCGCACGAGTTCCTCCAAGCCTTCCAAGCCCTCGATGTGCGCCTGCGCAATTTCCAAAAAGCCGCCCTCGAAAGCTGGGTACACGAATACCGCGGCGACCTCGGCATCGCGCTGACCGACGTGGTCGGCATGGATGCCTTCCTGCGCGACTTCGACCTCTACTTCGCCAAACTCTTCGACGGCCTGCGCCACGACAGCGGCGATCCTTATGTATGGGGCGACAAAGCGCATGCGCACTACAAAAAACTCAAAATCGACAGCCGCACCAAAATGCTGACCTTCTCCGACGGTCTGGACATTGAACGCTCGTGGGCGTTGCACCAATATTTCAAAGACCGATTCAAAACCAGCTTCGGTATCGGCACCAACCTCACCAACGACATGGGCCATACCCCGCTGAACATCGTTTTGAAACTCGTCGAGTGCAACGGTCAGTCCGTCGCCAAACTCTCCGACTCTCCGGGCAAAACCATGACCACCAACAAAACCTTCCTCGCCTACCTGCGTCAGGTGTTTGACGTTCCCGAGCCGAAGGCAGAGGGCTGATTAACTGAAGAAAAGGAAAAAGGTCGTCTGAAAACTCGGATTCGAGGTT
>NZ_KV814895.1:0-213 GCF_001814135.1 Neisseria sp. HMSC067H09
GTATCAAGTTCTTCCATACCAACGACGGCGAAGTAGAGCCCGACGTACAGGCCTATAACAGCGAAGACTCTAGCGCGAGCGGCGCATACGCCACGGCAGTCGGCTTCCAAGCCGCTTCCAAAGGCACCAACGCCATCGCTATTGGTAAAGGCGCCCAAGCCAACGCCGAGAACACCATCGCCATCGGTACCGGCAACATCGTCAGCGGCAAAA
>NZ_KV814896.1:0-435 GCF_001814135.1 Neisseria sp. HMSC067H09
AATCGCCTGGTTGGTGTAATACAACTGGCTGCCGTTGATCGCATCGGTCGAATCCGCCGATACCACGCCTGCCGCCACACCTTGTACCTGACGGGTCTCGTCCGTGCCGTTGCCGACGGTAACGACGCCGGCGACTTTGTTCGCGGCGGCAGCCGAACCTGCTTTGCCTGCCACGGCTTTGTCGTTCAAGCCGCCGTAGGTGTAGGCTTCGCCTTTGGCCGCATCAGCCGTATGGATGCCTTGGGTTTGGGCGCGGTCGCCGAGGTAGACGGAGTCTTTAACCGTGGCTTTGATGTTGCTGCCCAGTGCGTAGGCGTTGTCGGCGGATACGTTGTTGTTGTTACCGATGGAGTAAGAACTGTTGCCGCTTACTACGGTCGGGTCACCGATGGCGCCGGAGTTTTTGCCGCTGACGATGTTGCCGGTACCGATGGC
>NZ_KV814897.1:0-2584 GCF_001814135.1 Neisseria sp. HMSC067H09
TTACCAAGCGGCTGAGGGGGGCGGTGAAGGTGGCTTCGTTGAAAGGAGGACAGCAATAGCAATGTAAGGCCTTCTGAAAACAAGCATAGTGGGTTTTGCCAAAATCATGGGCTTGGTTTTCAGACAGTCTGCCTGCTGTTATTCTGAGATAAAGTAGGAATAATATAAGAAGCAAAGTTGACTTTTTTCAGTCATAATCAGTATTAAGCTAATATTAACAAGAGATTTATTATGAAAAAATCATTATACATAACAAAAAATCAGATAAACCGCCATGCCCATAAATTATGTTTCTTTGCTGCTGTTTTAATTTGGATTTGTGCCTTACCCCAAAATGTCTTTACTTTTGGACAAGGAGGGCAATATGAGGGTTATTTTGTCTTGATTTTGGGAACAATATTTGGTCCAGGATTGGGGCATATCGGATATTTTGCCGTTTATGCAAATTATATTTGGTTCCTATTGATATTCACATCTCTTATCAGGCACCGATCCAAAAAAGTTATTTTCACTTTTCATGGATTGTTATGGGTTGTGGCACTGCTTACATTTACATTAGATGAAGTAATTGTGAATGAAGGGGGAGGACATGCAGAACCAACTTATGGATTAGGGTTGTATTTATGGTTTACCGCATTCTTATTGACAACTATTGCGGAATTATTGAAACAAAATGTTTTTCAAATTTTTAAAGAAAATTTAAAGGAATAATAAAGTAACGACAAATATTATTCCATTTCTATTCAAGATTAAAATACTTCGTTGTAGAAGGAGCTCCCTTATGAAACCTTTTATTTTGCTGTTCGGCCTCTGCGCCGCCTTATCATTAACCGCCTGCAACAAGGAGAAAAACGTGTACGAAGAATACGGATTTAAAGAATCGGATTTTCCCATCCACAAACTCCCAAAAGGAGATGCCCCGCCCAAGCATGTCAAAATCAACCCGAACCGTAAGGAGCATTATCAGGCGGTGGTTAAAATCAAAGATGCGCCTCTGACTTTTCAGATTGTGACGGGAGATGAACTGTACCAATCGGAAAACTGCAAATATGTAACCAATCGCTGGGTGGGGGCGACGACTTGGCCGCAATATCGGAAAAAATTGGAAATGATTAAAGTCGATAATAATACATATGTTACTGACTTTTATTCGGATACCCCTTTGGATGAAGATTACTATGGTGAGGGCGTATGTAAATGGCAGTTTTTAAGTGCTGCCATTGTAATGGAACCAACAGGAAAAGATGAGCGGGAAACAGCTTTGATTGTTCGTATTGATCCAGAAGATTTGAAGAAATTAACTGTGGAACATCCTGAATTAAAAGTAACCAATCATTATGAAAAAAATTTTTATCCTATAGCAACCGAATTTCAAGGTAATGGTTCAGTTAATAATGGGTATTCTGATAGAGGGATTGAAAGTTGGCATAAAAATGTGACAAATTATAAGCCAGATTCTCTTTTTACAGTTGAATTAACATTAAGAAAGGTTGAAAAATGAGAGCATTAAACAGTCAGGATTTTGCCCTGCTTTCCGATCATATTTATGGTAAGAAAGATGAAAACGGCGTAAAAAGACTGGTTTTTGATAACGAAAAAAATAAAGAAATAACTTTAAACGGTATTAAATATGCTGTTGAAAGAATCAGCGACAATCCAAAAAACGGTTATTTCGGTGCCATTTACCGTCGTTTGGATACCAACGAATTGATAGTTGTCCACCGTGGTACGGAATTTGAAACACGTCAAGACCGCGAAGCCGATATGCGTATGGTTAAAGACCATACTAATCCGCAATACAACGATGCTAGGGCATTAACTGAAGTGGCGAATGCAATGGCAAAACATAATGGGGCAAAAATCTACCAAACCGGCCACTCCCTAGGTGGGGCTCTTGCACAACTGTGCGGTAGCCGATACAACCAGCGTACCGAAACTTTTAATGCCTTCGGCGCAGCAGGTTTAAAAGAAGCCCTTCCAATCAATCCTTTGTCAGACAGACTGATTGTTAACCACCGCATGGGTGGCGATTATGTTTCATCTGCCAGCAACCATTTGGGCCGAAGTATTTTTTATACCACTTCACTTGAAGTGTCCAATCTGCGTAAGGGTGGTTTCGGCACGCATTCGACTGAAGATGACAAGTTTTTTGCCAATGCAGGTTTTAGAATGCCTTCAAGTTGGGATAATTTGGGCAGCGCATCAGATGTGTATACTTCCCATGCCGTCAGTAATTTTACGCCCGAACATGGGTTGTCCGTCTTATCTCCAAATTCTCCTGCGCGTAAATTGGCGGAAGACAATATGGCAATGATTGGGCGGTTTAACAATTATGTAAAAGAAGAGGTCCGCAAATCCCCCGATAAATTCGAAAGATCTATCAATCTTGCCGACAAATTTATTGCAGAGAATCAGCAACAATATTTAACCCCATATGAACAACAGGAGCGTCCTCAATACGCACATCTGTATCAACAAATGGATTCCGCAAAATCATATCCCAATATCGAAGATATGCCGCAATACGCCCAACACATCTACCATCAGGGCAAAGAATGTTTCGTTGATTTTTGTCGACATGAAA
>NZ_KV814897.1:2684-3023 GCF_001814135.1 Neisseria sp. HMSC067H09
TGGCGGCGGCAGGTTACGCACAAGGGCTGCGCGGTGTGTCACTGATTGATGTTGACGAACGCACTAGGGAAATCAGTATCGCCCACGAATCTCCCGACCTGAATGAGGCGGTGGTCAATATGGATAAGGCAGCCGTTACCCCGACAGCAGAAAGCCTGAATCAAATCCAGCAGACGGCGCAGCAGTTTGAATATGAAACGCAACAAAGGCAGTTGGCGCAATCCCAATCGCGCAGCATGATGATTTCGTAAGCGAAGATGTTGATACGAATCGAAAGGCCGTCTGAAAAACAGTTTTCAGACGGCCTGAGACCTTTGCAAAAAAGCCTTTCCCCCAACA
>NZ_KV814898.1:0-276 GCF_001814135.1 Neisseria sp. HMSC067H09
TTTCAGACGACCTTTGAATTTCCTTGCCGATTGTTAATTTAAGCAATACTTATCCCGCGCGATTGGGATTGCGCCAACTGCCTTTGTTGCGTTTCATATTCAAACTGTTGTTCCGTTTGCTTACTTTGAGCCACGCTGTCGGCTACCGGGGTTTGTGCCGCTTTGTGTGGATCCACGATGGCAACATCTAATTTCAGTGTATCATGGATAATGTGAAGTTTGCCGTCCATCCTACCGATAACGTCGGCATCGGTCATTTTCGCTTTTTGCATGGCG
>NZ_KV814899.1:0-1559 GCF_001814135.1 Neisseria sp. HMSC067H09
TTACCAAGCGGCTGAGGGGGGCGGTGAAGGTGGCCTCGTTGAAAGGCGGGCAGCAATAAGTAAAGTAAGGTCGTCTGAAAACCGGTTAGGATTTGATTTTCAAACGATCTATCTATAGAAAGGAGTAGTTTATGAAGAAAACAAACAAATACCTACTGGCAATCGCTGCATTGGCGGCAGCAGGCTTCGGTATATATGAATATACTGCGCCCGATAAATACCAATACTGGAAAGAACTGATTGTCAAAGACCCCAAGCCTGACGGGGTTTCGGAACAGGAGTACAGGGAAAAACTTAGGGCAGGCTATTGCTGGCGGGATAGAAAGTTTTATACGCCCGCAGAATTACACAGGAAAGCAATGGTCAGTTTTGCAGGTAGGTTGTTGGGGGAGGCTAAAGCTTATAAGGCTAATATGACCACCAATCAGGGCGGACGGGATTATTCTACGGGAGCAGACTGCGTACGTCACGAAAAGGCCTGTAGCGTCTGGTTTGTCCCGCAAGATTACACCAATGAGCAATGGGACAGGATGTTTTTGGCGGAGAAAGACCCGACGGATGGGACGTTGCTGGCAAAGTATTTAAAATATGAAATTAAACAACCGGATGATTTAAAAAAATATTTGGAACATTATGAAAGTAAAGGTTTTTCATTGATTATCAGAGGATATAATCAGGGAGGAGCAAGCATTTATGGCTCTGACTGCTGTAAAGTTTTAAGTATCAAAGAAGCTGCCCCGATAATAAAAAATAATACGTTGATTACTTATTTAGAAGGAGCATCAACGTTTCCAGAAAGTGAGATACCAAAAAATATCGATATTGGAAATTATGGAGTTGGTAATTTTTATTTTAGTTATTCAGAAGTTAGTCCAGGATTGCCTCAATGGGATGAAAATAAAGAAAAAACTTATCAGATTCACTTTTCAGATATATTATTCATGAATAATTGTGGCGATGTATTGTGGCAGCCACATTATATTTATTAACCTATATCCAATAGAATTGTTATGTCAAACAGTAAAAAATCATTAAGTGTATCAAATGTAAGTGGAATTTCTCGTAATGTGTTAAAAGTATCTGAAGTATCAGTAGATAAAGTTTTATCACATTATTTGTGGAATGCTGCAATTCCGCCAAAGAAAGAAGATATGCTTACTGCGGTGACATCTACCGAACGAAAACCTATTCATATTGACGCAACCGACTATATGCAAAATGGTGCAAACCAATATGCTGTATTGGAACTTCTTACAAGCAAAAAGGTCGTCTGAAAAGTTTCAGACGACCTTGATTATTAATTAAAGGCAAGCAAGTGAATAAAATCTACAAATATCTACTGTCAATCGCTGCATTGGCGGCAGCAGGCTTCGGTATATATCAATATACCGCGCCCGACAAATATCAATACTGGAAAGAACTGATTGTCAAAGACCCCAAGCCTGACGGGGTTTCGGAACAGGAGTACAGGGAAAAATTCAGGGCAGGCTATTGCTGGCGGGACAGGAAATTTTACACACCTGAGGAATTACACAGGAAAGCAATGGTCAGTTTTGCAG
>NZ_KV814899.1:1659-3389 GCF_001814135.1 Neisseria sp. HMSC067H09
ATTCTACGGGAGCAGACTGCGTACGTCACGAAAAAGCCTGTAGCGTCTGGTTTGTCCCGCAGGATTACACTAACGAGCAATGGGATAGGATGTTTTTGGCGGAGAAAGACCCGATGGATGGGGCATTGCTGGCAAAATATCCCAAAAAGGAAATCAGACAGGAAAATGATTTGAGAAACTATTTGGAACAATATGACAATAAAGGTTTTACTTTGATTCTTAGAGGTCCCAGTAAGAACGGTGCCGATGTGTATGGTTCTGATTGCTGTACAGTTTTAAGTAAAAAAGAAGCTGAACCAATAATTAAAAAAGATGCTTTAATTACCTATTTGGAAGGAGCAGCAATTTTTCCAGGAAATGACATACCCCAAAATATCAATATTCAAAATTACGGAGTAGGTAATTTTTATTTTAAATTTACTGGTGTAGATCCTGGCCTGCATAGATGGAATGTAAATAAAGAGAGAACGTATCAACAATACGCTACAGAAATATTATTCATGAACAATTGCGGAGATGTTTTGTGGCAACCTTTTTATGCCAAATAACTTATCTTCTTAACGAGGAGCAACATTATCATGTCAGATAACCAAAAATCTTTAGCTGTATCCGATGTTACAGTAGATAGAATTTTATCCCAATATTTGTGGAACAGCCCGATACCACCCAAAAGAGAAGATATGGGAATATCGATAACATCAGCTAATCGTACACCAGTAAAAATTGACGCAACCGACTATATGAAAAATGGTGCAGGCAGATATGCCACGGCAGCAGATTTCAAGATGTTTGAGAATTTTTTTAAAACCTCGAATTTACCTGCAAGAAATACACCTTATTCTTTCGATGAGATTGGCAATAAAATCTATGGGGTAGAGAGATTTAACAGTTGGAAAAATGGTTTCTACAGTACGACTCCAGGAAAAGGTTTTACTGTCGCTGTTTCTCAATACGGAATCGACACTTCATCTTCAGACTACGTCGAACGTGCTTTTATCTTCGGTTCAACACAAGTAGTTGTTACACCTGATGATCTTAGAAAACTTCAATTCTTCGTCCGACCCGACGGCAGCCGAGAAATTCGCAACCTCAGAATCACGCCTAAAAACGACAACTTCGATTTCATCGGCGGTTCATCTTCTCAAGATGTTTCGGATAGGATGCAAAAATGGATGGTAGATACGGCAAACTCTGTGTTCAATTCCGTATTGGATCCGAAAAGGATAGGCAGGTCGGTCCCGCTCGTCTATACCGATACCGACAAACTGCCGTTTGTCAATATTACGGATAAGGACTTCAAAAAACTCCAGTCGGAGAAATCGAACCGAAAAATATCCGATACTCTGATAGAAGAAACAGGCATTCCTCTGCTTCTTCAAAGCAGAGGGTTAATCGACAAGCTGAAAAAATCACCAGCCTTATATGATAAAAGCCTGCTGGGGCGTTTGCGAGACATTGAGCAGAATGCCAACGAAATGTACCAAAAAACCCGTGACCTTATCAAAAAAGATCCGAATATGATGTCTTGGAACGAAAGGGATGAGCCGTATCAATACGCGCAGGCGGCAGGTGGCTTTTCCCCCGACGTGCAACCCCTGCACGAAAAAGCCAGAATCCTGCTTACCGAACTCAACCAAAGGGAAAATATCTACCAATCCCCTACGGAATTCGCCAACACAGCCGCCTTCATTACCGTCGCCATGCAAAAAGCGAAAATGACCGATGCCGAC